>JALWEC010000079.1 GCA_027036655.1 Melioribacteraceae bacterium | reverse complement strand
TTGCAAAGAAAATGAAGGTTGCTCTCAGAATAGTATCAACTCAGTTGATAAAAATATAAACTAAGTTGATATTTTTTACGAAAAAGTGTTGAACCGATTTTTTGATTATTCAAGAAATTTTTGTAATTTTTTATTTGGCGGTATAAAAAATATGCGGGTTAATGAAGTTTAGATTTATAAATATT
The DNA here is from genome assembly GCA_027036655.1 of Melioribacteraceae bacterium. GTDB lineage: Bacteria > Bacteroidota > Ignavibacteria > Ignavibacteriales > Melioribacteraceae > WGAL01. The sequence goes on along the minus strand of JALWEC010000079.1, from coordinate 5,012 downwards.
CTTTTTGTTTATCTCTTGCTGATGAGTAACACACTCCTCTCCCAATGGTTAAAACCTCCATACCATCTGGAACCAAGCGACAAAGCTTTCCAAAATATTATTGCCGAGGGAAAATTTTTTAGCCAAAAACAATTAACTTTAGTAAATATTATTAATTCAAACGACAATTATTCTTCAATTGTTTTTGAAAGACCTAATCTATCGCTTGAAGACAATAACTACAACTTTTCACTCACAAATTCCAGAGTAAGCCGGTTTACTTTCGTTCAAGATATTGACAACGACGGATACGATGAACTGATTTTTGCTTATTCCGAAAACTACAACCTCCATCTCATACTTGTCGATCCAAGCAATAAAATCAGAGGTTTGGAAATCGGGAAATTTAAGATTTCCAGTAATTTTTATTTTGGGAATATTTTTTACCATATTGAAAAACCGTTAAAGAAGAGGGGAGAAATTTTAATAACATTCTCCGAAATTTCACCTTTTAAGGAGGATGCTTTTTTACGGGGGCAGTTTCTTTACTCCTTCAAAAAAAAGAAAATCCTCTGGAAACATTTTACCGCCGATTATTTAACAACAAGCTTTCCGGTAAAAGAGGTCAACAATAAGCTCTATTTATACTACTTCACAAGCGCTGTCGATAATTTCTGTTTTAAGTCAAAGGGTAAATTATATAATTTTGATGGAGAGTCGGTATTAAAATCCTCTCTTGATGAAAACGCTCCCGATTACTCCACCGACACTCTAAGCTATTTCGTTATTCTTGATTTAAGTAACGGTAAAGAAGTTAAAAGAGAAAAATTCGGTCCGGTTTCAACTTGGGTACAATATTTTAAAAGAAAAGGGAAAGATTTTCTTAATTATTATCACAGACAATCAAAAAATGATACTTGGAAACATTTTGGGACTGTTGAGTTTAATCCCGACGGATATAAATTTAAAGAACTTATTAAAGCTGATAAATATCTATTCCCATTATCAGATATGGCTCTTTTTGGTTTGAATGGAAAAAACTTTATTTTCTCTTACGACAATTTTTCAATAACTCCCTTTGCTAATGATTATTTTCCGTGGTATGAAGTAAAGAAGGGGCAAGAGAAATATTACATGGTGAATAAAGAAGGTGCATTTTTACTGTTAGACCAAGATTTTAATGTAATAGCCAAACTACCCGGTCCATTGAATTGGTGGCATCCATATCTAAATTCAGTCGATTTATTTCAAATAACCATGGATGATAGAGTTCTCCAGTATAAATTGGTAAAAACTCCGTTTTGGGATAGAGTAACACAAAAATTTTACTTTTTTATTGTTGTCGCCTTTTCAATCATCATCATTGTAATTCTGTTTCTCTGGATTTATACGATGAAAATATCCCGAAAAAAGTTGCTTATTCAGACTAAGGAGCTTGAAGAGACAACGGCTAAACTGATTCAAAGCGAACGGCTTGCAGTACTCGGTACTATTTCCGCGGGAATAGCGCATGAACTTAACAGTCCGTTGGGAGCAATACTTAACAGCGCTGAAAGAATTTATGATTCAAAAATAGAAATGAGAGATGATCCGAATTTGAAATTAATCTTGAAGGCATCCAGAAGGATGAAATCCTTAACCGAGAAGTTTTTACTTTCAGCGAGAAATGAAACTTCCGGGGGAAATTCTTGCTCATTGCAACAAGTTGTTGACGACTGGATTACGCTCTACGGAAATCAATTCTATATGTATAAAATTAATATCAAAACAGATATTAATTGCTCGCGTAATCTTAATATCGGATATGTTGAAATGAGCCAAGTTCTTAACAACCTTTTAACAAATGCAAGAGATTCGATTGAAGAAAATGACAAAGACCGCGAAATTATTATATATGCATTTGAAGAAGACGATAATTGTATTTTAATTGTTAAAGACACGGGGACAGGTTTCAGCGAAGAAATGCTAAAAAACTCGATGAACGCTTTTATTACATCAAAAGAAAAAGGGAAAGGAACCGGACTCGGTCTTTGGATAATTAATCAATTAATAAGCAAGTATGATGGAAAAATAAATATTGCCAATTATGAAAATGGCGCAATTGTTAAATTAATAATACCGGTTAAATGAGAGGAGAAGATGAGGGAAAAAGAATTTACCATTCTGATTGTTGAAGATAACGAAGACGCTTTGGAAAATTTACACTTATCGCTGCAAGGTAAATACAATACACTTCTTGCATGTAATTATAAAAAAGCCGTTGAAAAACTGGAAGCGGAAAAGATTGATTTGTTGGTCAGCGACATTATGCTTCCCGACAAAACCGGGTTGGACATCGTTAAATATATCAATGAAAAAAATCTCGATATTTCCACAATTCTGGTTTCCGGTTATACGAATGAGGAGCGCGTTACCGAAGCCCTTAGAATCGGCGTGAACGATGTTTTGAAAAAACCTTACGCGGAAGAAGAACTCCACCATACAATCAATCTTGCTCTGAGAGAAAAATCTTTAAGAGAAGAAAACGAGCGTCTCCGCGAAAAATTGGAACTTGAGAATAAGTTTCTGAAAAAACAAATAAGCGTTGAACCAAACGATAAATATAAAATCATCGGGAATTCCGAGGGGTTAAAGGCAATTTTAAGAAGAGCAGATAAAATCGCCGCATTCTCAGTACACACTCTGATAACCGGAGAAACGGGAACGGGTAAAGAACTCCTCGCAAGATATATCCATCGCGCCGGACCGAGAAAAAACGGGCCCTTTGTCGCCATTAATTGTGCTGCGCTTTCCCCTACGCTTTTCGAATCGGAGCTTTTCGGCTACATTAAAGGAGCGTTTACAAACGCCAATGAAAGCCGAGCCGGTTTGGTTGAAGCTGCGCACGGCGGTACTTTATTCTTGGATGAAATTACTGAAATTCCCCAAAGTTTACAGGCAAAATTGTTAAGAGTTATCGAATCACAAAAAGTCAGACGAATCGGTTCAAAGGAATGGGTAGATGTCGATGTAGTATTTTTATCTTCGTCAAACAGGACTTTGGATGATATCAAGAATTCAAAGTATTTGAGACAGGATTTGTTCCACAGATTGGCTTCCACCGTTATTACTCTCCCTCCTCTAAGGGAAAGAGAAGAAGACATTCCTCTCCTTGCCGAATATTATGCCGAGAAATTCTGCAGGCAGTTTGAAATAAAAAAAGATTCATCAATAATTTCCAAAGATTTGATGAAACTCTTTATGGAAAACAGCTGGCCCGGGAACATCAGGCAGTTCGCAAATATAATTAAAACCATTTGCTTATTCGGCGATGAAATTAACTCCCGAGAAATTACAGAGCTTATTAATTCGGGATATCCACTGAACGGACACGACAAAAACTTCCGCTTTTCCTCATTTAACATGGATGAATTGGATGAAGCTAAAAAGTGGATGGTGATGAAAGTTCTTAAAGATTATAACGGCAACAAAAAGAAAACTGCCGAACATCTCGGATTGAGTTATCAAGGTTTGCTGAATATGCTTAAACATTTTGAACTTGAGAAGTAATGTAGAGTTTTTCAATCTCGGTAATTCACATCCACCGTGGTAGATAATGAATTTAGGCGTTTACCAGTTTAGAGGTTTAAAGGTTTTGTTCGCATCCGTATGAATCTGTGTCATCCGTGTTCTATTGTTTGCGTGAAAAAATCGAGGATTGTTTATTTTTACCTTAAAAGAGGAGTCGGCTTAAAGGTAATTTACGATTGATGTTTCTCATCACTCATAACTGATAACTGTTCACTGTTAACTAAAAGGTAAGATTAAATTTTGAGGCGGCGGTCGGATTCGAACCGACGAATAAGGGTTTTGCAGACCCACGCCTTAGACCACTTGGCCACGCCGCCAATAAACTACAAATAAACGGATAAAGAAAAATCCACCGAAGTGGATTTTAGAGCGGGAGACGGGGGTCGAACCCGCGACCCCAACCTTGGCAAGGTTGTGCTCTACCACTGAGCTACTCCCGCGTTAAGTCAATCTTTATCAGAACAAATTCGTTTCAAAAACGATTTGAAATATAGAATTTTCTGAAAAATAATACAAGTCTTATTTACAAATTTTCCTTAAGAAAAATAATATTGTCGATTTCCGTAGGATCTTTTTTCCTAATTAACGCCAAATAGTACGAAATCCAATCCCCGAGATAAACCATATCAAACAATCTGACTTTAAAATCATTCTCGCGGCTGCTGATCACAACCGTTTCCGCGCCTGCTTTCTTTATCAGTCCTTTCGAGAGTTCGATTCTCTTTTTGATCTGAGGATGATAAATCTCATCCTCAAAGAAAATGGCTTTTGCGTTAAGTTGTGCGGAATCAAAGGTTTCCCAACCGATTATTTCATTGTGATTCATCTCCGGAAGGAAATTACAGAAAGCATGCAACTTTGAATTTTCGTTAAATTCCCCTTTCAATCTAACAGCCAAAGTCGCAGTCGAGCCGGAAACGCCATAGATAACGGGAATAAATCCGGTGAGATTTTCCGCATTTGAAATAGCCGAGTTGCCTCCCGCCGAATATTCGCTTCCCTTTTCCTTAACCAAATCAATAATTCGGGAAACAAACTCTGACTGTTCCGGAATAAGCCCGAGTCCTTGTAAGACTTTCAGCAAACCAAAAAAACTGGAATAGAGCGCAAATCGCGGCTGAAAACCGCCCTGCATCAGAAATGTGGGAATGTTGTTTTCTTCGGCAAAAGTTTTTAATTTTCCTCCCGTAGTAACGGCGACAATCTGCGCTCCTCTCTTTACGGCTTCCTCAACTGCGGAAAGCGTTTCCTCAGTGTTGCCGGAATAAGAAGATGCGATTACAAGTGTATTTTCATCGGCAAAAGCGGGCAAGCCGTAGTTCCTGTTTACAAAGTACGGCAGCTTCAACTCACCGTTTGTAAAATCCGCGATTAAATCTCCTCCGATTGCCGAACCGCCCAAACCCGAGACGATTATATTTGAAATTTTTTCCCTCTTAATTAAAGATAAATCAACTTCCCGG
>JALWEC010000078.1 GCA_027036655.1 Melioribacteraceae bacterium | reverse complement strand
AAAAAAATAATCGGAAAACCGAAAGATGAAAAGGACGCAATCAAAATGCTGCGTCTTTTAAGCGGCAACAAACATTATGTTTACACGGGATTTGCAATTTTTAACGGAGTTACGGGAAAGGAAATCGTTGATTATGAAAAAACATGCGTTAAGTTCCGGGAGCTTTCAAAAGAGGAAATTTCCGAGTATGTTAAAACCGGGCAGCCTCTCGATAAAGCGGGGGCTTACGGAATACAAGAAGATTACGGAGCTGTTTTCGTGGAACGGATTTCCGGCGATTACTACAATGTTGTCGGGCTTCCTCTCGCCAAACTTTATTTGAGATTAAAGCAAGTTTTGTAATTGGGGAAGTATAAAAAGTATATTATTCCCACAATAATTTTTACGGCGGTTTTTTATATCGCGCTTTCATTTTACGGCAGTATTGATAATCTCAAAACCATTTTTGAAAATTACAATTGGGCTGTTTTACCTCTGCTGCTTGCAATATCTCTTCTCAATTTTTTTGTCAGATATATTAAGTGGCATTACTATCTTGTTAAAATATCGTCCGATGTTAATCCCTTTGAATCATATCTCGTTTTTAATTCAGCTATGGCTCTGAGTTTTACTCCGGGGAAAGTAGGGGACTTAATCAAATCTTATTTCCTTAAGGAATCGCGTAATCTCGAAGTGAGCCGTACGGCGACAATCGTACTTGCCGAGCGGATTACCGATATTACATCGCTTCTGTTAATTACGATTCTCGGAGCGTATTTTTACGGATACGGATTAAACGTGATTCTTTCGTTAACCGTGATTTTTATCGCCGTGATTATTTTGCTCGGAATTCCTAAAGCCGGCGAATATTTTACAAAGCTGTTTGGTAAAATTAAGTTTCTTGAAAATATAACCGGACCGTTCTTAACCGCGTACGAAACTTCGGGGGAATTATTAAAACCGCGCAAACTTATTTTAATGACGCTTCTGACTTTGGTCGCCTGGGGAATCGAATGTTTGGGATTTTACATAATTCTCTTTAATTTTAATGTTCAAGTTTCTTATTATAATGTTTTGTTTATTTATTCATTTTCAATTCTTGTCGGCTCTGTTTCAATGTCTCCGGCAGGTTTGGGATTTACCGAAGGTTCGTTAACTTATTTGCTGATAAAGAACAATGTGGAGAAGGATATCGCGGTGGCGTCAACTATTCTGATACGCGTTGTAACTTTATGGTTTTCCGTTCTTGTCGGATTGCTAAGTTTATTTTTCTATAAAAAATATGAAACAAAAGCCGCAAATAGTTGATATAATTGGTAAATTAATAAGATAAATTTTTTCTGTTTTTTGAAAAATTCAATATTAGAAATAAAGGAGGTTGAAATGGCAACTGAAAACGAAGGTTTAGGAAAAGGAATGCTCATCGGTTTCTTGACCGGCGGAATAGTAGGCGCGGTAGTCGGATTGCTTTATGCTCCGAAATCGGGAAAGGAACTAAGAGGCGACTTGAGAGAAAAATCGGAAGATTTACTTGAAGAAGCTCAAAATGTTCTTACCGACGCTAAAGTTAAAGCCGATGAAATGATGAACGAAGGGAAAAAGAAATCGGAAGAGATGGTCGCTGAGACTAAAGAAAAAGTAAACGAACTATCAACGGAAGCCGAAGAAGTCCTCGATGAAGAAAAAAAAAAAACAGATAATGCAAGTGAA
>JALWEC010000077.1 GCA_027036655.1 Melioribacteraceae bacterium | reverse complement strand
ACATAACCCATTTTTTCATATACTTGAGGTTTGTTTCGGAAAAACCTTTCATTTCAGGAAATTCAGATTGCAAGTCCGAACTAATTTGGTTAATAATTCCGTCTCCCCAATTGGCTTTCTTTTGTTTAGCGATAATTTCAGAACCTATAAACCAATAAAGTTTTAACATTTCTTTATTTACAGAAAAAGCGGCTTTAATCTGAACAGAATGAATTTGATTTTTTATCCGTTTGATAAATTCCAAATAATCGTCTGATTTTTTTATCCCGCTCATACGTTAAATCCTATTCCATTCATTTGTTCAATTACAAATTAGTTTAGTTCTTTCTTTCTGATTTATCGTTTGGTTTTGTAATTAATCCAGCCATTTTTTCTATCTCTTTAATCCACATTTTTCTGAGCGGCGCCGGTTTTACAATTTCCGCGCTTGCGCCGTATTTTAAGACTTTGCCAATCAACTCTTCCGGTTTTGCGTAAGGAATTTCGGCAAACAAAATGTTTTCTCCGTCTCTTGTTGCAAATTCAAATACTTGCTCTTCGTGCCAAATTTGGTTTCTTACGTAATACGAAGCCGGTTCGTAAAATTTTATTACGGCGGTTTTTAACTCGTCTCCTTTTGCAATGCCAAAACCTTCTTTTAAATACTTATCTACGTCGCTATGCGCGTTGGGATTAAATTCCTCTTCAAGAACTTTAATTTTTTCTATTCTTGAAAAAGAGAAAATTCTCAACGCTTTACGTTTTCTGCAATAAGCGAGTAAATACCACTTTGCGCCGTAACAAACCGCTTTTAACGGCTCTATTTCTCTTTTGCTTTTCGTCTTTCCTTTCGATAAATACTCAATCGCGCATACTTTATTTTCGCGCAACGCCTCTATTATCTTGCGTAGATTTTCTAAATCCATCTTTTCGTAATCTGAAAAATAGTAGTAAAACTTATCGGCTATTTCTTTATAATCGGTAGGGAGAATTTCTGTGATTTTATAGGAAATAATTTTTCGAGCATATTCGGCTGTTAAAGGAAAGTAGCCGGGATTATTAAGCGCGCCTTTTGCCATTACATAAAACAAAAACAGCTGCTCTCCCGCAAAATTCAGAAGCGTAAATTCTTTCTCGTAAACATACGCTCTCAGTTTTCTGTTATAAACTATCGGAGCGTCGAGCGTGTAACGCAAAAATTCAATATCGCGCTTGGCGGTGGCAGTTCCAACTTCGCCCCTCTCCATTACTTCTTTAAGGGTAACTTTCCCGCGGGTTCTAATTCGGCTGTCGATAAAAAAGATTCGAGACATTAAGGAAGGCATTTATAAAGTTGCCCTCCAAGTTTTATTAATTTCATAAAAATCCCCTATTAATATTTTAAAATAATCTTTACCCATTAATTACCCAAATTTTTTTAGGTTGTTTCCCAAAATTTTTTTTAGAGCTATCTTCGCCAAGAAGAACGGCATAGATTTGAGCTTTTGCAGTTATGCTAGGAACGGAAAACTCGCCGTCGGTAATAATTAAAGCTTTTTCAAACCGATTTTGATTAATATGTTCATAAACGGGATTTATATCCGTCCCGCCGGAGAAATATTCACCCGATGTTATTTCCTTAAAAGTCATTTCAACTATGCCGGTAGTAAATCCATAGTACTTGCCTTTATATTCATTTTTCAGCGCGGACAAAAGTTTTGCAATCTCTGCATGGAATGCTTTCGTTGAGTATGAAAAATCAATATAGATCGCTGAGGATTTGTTCTTGCTGATGAATTGTCTGTTGGAATAATAGAGAGGCAAGTAATTACCGGATACGGATAAAGCTTCCTTGCGAGAGATGTTCGGAAGAACTGATATGTTTTTTTGAATCTCATTCATTTTAGAATTATTTTCAGAGCTGTCAAAAAGGGATTCCCTAATAGCCGAGCGGAGTGTGTTCAATCTTCGTTTTTGTAATTTTACATCATCAAAGTCGATAAATAACTTACTGTTCTCTCCTTCCAAAATGGATTTAATCAGCTGTTCGTTAAGAGCGCGAGAATTAATCTCTTTGAAAAAATCGATAACGCTCTCCGGCAGTTCTTCTTCGCTTAGTAACTTCTCGTTTTCTTCAACCGGTTGGTCATCTTCAACATGTATTATATTTTCGAGATAGCTGAAAATTTCATCAAGGCCTAATCCCTCTTCCGAGTAGTTGTTAAACCAAAACTCCAATATTATCTCTTGCTGTTCTTTTTCAAGTTTGGATTTTGCGAAGTCCGGTTTAGCTTTGGCTTTACTTATCGGTGGTGGAACGAGAAGAAAAAACGGGATTTCTTCTTCTCCCTTTAGGAATGCTCCGTAGTTTTCCCAGTTTGGTCCTTTGAGAGAATTAATTTCTTTACGGCGATTAATATTGTAAAGCAAGCTGTTTACTTGACAGTCGTATCCGAAGTTACGAAAAAATAAAGAATACTTTTTCTCATACTCCGATGTAAGATGACCTAATATGTAATGGCTTATTTCGTGACAAAGAGTCCATAGAATATCTTCATCGGTAAGGTTGTCTCTTTTAATATAATCCGTGTTAAAAATGATGTGAAATTTTTTCTCTTTAAGAAAAATAACAGCAGTTGCATCATCGCCCATTGGAGTAAATTTTAATGTCTCGATATCTTTTCGGAAGATATTAAGGAACGGAAACAAGTTTTGATGCTTGGTATAAATAAGCTCAATCATTTTCCCTAAATATGTTGCGTTATTTCGATTTGTCATTGTATTCCCCTCTACAGCTTTTTCTCTAATTTACTTTCCCATTTAGAGTTTCCTTTGATTACCATTTCATAAAAGCCCACTGTCATAATCTCAGCTCCAATGCCAAGTATTTTCATCATAGTGAGCGTCCCGCTCTCATCATCGTGAGGTAAAGAGGAACTTTGGGAATTACTGAATTGCACAGTTTTTGATGCAGAATCTCTTTTCTTGCTCTTGTTTTTTTCTTGATACTTCTCAAAGTTTTTGACAGTATTTTTTGCAGTCTTTGTGATTTTTTTAGATGCGTAATAAAAAGATTCTTTTAACTTATCGGTTTCGGGATCATCTTCGGTAACATAGTAATTCCAACTGTAATTAGCCGCCATCATAAGATTTTCAGCGGCGCTCGTATTGTTTTCATTTTCATCAAAGATGTCAATGGCAAAAAATATTGTCAGAGCTTTTTTCATCATTGCAGCCCGTCGCGGCGAGAATGAAATTCCCAACTCATTTACTTTTCTTGAGAAATCAATTATGAAATTGTCTATTAAGTTTGTCTTTGCCGGAGGAAGCTGCGAAGCAATATTTTTTATTTTCTTAATCATTTGGTCCAAGTCCCCGGACAAATCGGTGGCAACTTTATCCTCGCTGTTAATGATTTTTCTTAAGTCGTTATCCTTAAAATCTTCGGGTATATTTACGATTAGGAAAAATCTGTCGGCAAGAGCCTCGTCAAGCGGATTAACGCCAAGATAACCAAGCGGATTCATTGCCGCAAAGATAAAGCGTATGTCCGGAATATTATTCCCCATTATCCGGCGAGAGCGAATGACCTCAAGCCATTTATTCTGCATCTGTGGATTGGCGCGAGAAATTTCATCTATAAGGATAAACTTCTTGTTCCATATTGTCAGCGGGGATTCAATATATTTAAGTTTACCTTCTTTTAATGATTCCGGATTTGGAAATCCAACAACGTCTTCAAAAAGCGCTTTCGAGGCATCGTAAGCAATAAACTCTTTGTTGGAGTCGCTTATGTCAATCCTTAATGCTAACGCCAACTTTTCAGCAAGCAGAGTTTTGCCGGTTCCATGTTCGCCAACCAACAAAATAGGCTCTTCCGCTACCAGAGCCGCCAATATAGCTTTAGAAATCGTGTTATAGCCGTAGATCCCATACTCTTCCAAGATTTGATTAAATGTTTTCATCGCTTATCCTTTTTTTATTATTGTTTTACTCTTTAATATAATCGGGTAGAGTATCATATCGTGATACTGTAATACTGTTGTTTTTTGGGGCTATCGGTATTGAATAGCAATGAGGTAAACTTAAAGGAATAATTATCTTAATAAACCGACTGATTAATAAGTTACATTTTTTAAGTCATTTGTGCATCTCAACTTCAGTATCAAATACGAGCTCTTAGTCTTTAAGCGTAATTACATTAGCCTGATTAAAAGTTGGGAGTAGTTTTATAAATAGTTTCAAAGCGTCATTTAGTTCGGAATCCGATAAATTTTTTCCATTTTTAAATAGCTTGTGTATGAATAGTTTTTCAATTCTACTCGGTTTAATTTCACTAACAATATTTTCAAGTATATCGAATTTCGAGTTTACGATATGAATTTTTTCATTTCTTTTACCTTCGGTTGATACGACAATAATCTTTTCAATTAATTTATCGTAAGGAATTATTAAAGATTTCATTAGAGAATGACCGGCAAAATATTTTTCGTCCCATTTTCTAAAGTGAGATACGTAAGTATTTTCAGTTAGAAAAAGGGATAAAAGCAAATAATTAACCGATTTCGATTTTACTATTTCGATAGCCTGCTTGGAAGTTTTATATTGATTATTTGTCGGTGAATAATACAAGTTAAGAGAGGGATAAAGATAAATCACTTTATGTTTGTTTTTTGAAAATTTCGTAAAATATTCATTCATTATATAGATACTTAAATCACCGGTAAGATAAAAAATGATAATTGTTTCGTCAGACATATGGTTGCTAATAACTTTATAATTTCTTAAATCCGCAAAGTGGTCGGAATCTTTTTTTGTAGAATGGAAAAGAAAATCGACTTTGTTCGGATATCGATTGGTTAAAACAAGCAAAGCCAGATAAAAATCGTTTACATTCGTTAGGAAAAGGAAATGTTGCTTTGGCATTTTGTTGTCTTGCTCCTGAAATTTATAATAAATTATAACTTCAATCTTATTTGAAAGCAAACAATTGTTGTTTGAAATTCGGAATTAGCTACAACTTGTAGGAATGACTTCCTTACTTATGCCGATTTTTTGTAAATACTACGGATTTGATTATTAGAAATCTTTGCTAAACCTAATCCGGACAAGCCGGAACCAAAAAGGGAGATAAGCTGAAAAGAATCATCTCCGAAAGGATTTTACTAACGAATGTCGGCGGGATAAATCCCAACAAAAGGACGTCGGGACAAGTTCGGAGGTTCTTCATTTCATCGGTTCTTAAT
>JALWEC010000076.1 GCA_027036655.1 Melioribacteraceae bacterium | reverse complement strand
CAAGGCAAACCTCGAAGGTTTGTTCAAGCCGGAATTTCGAAAAATCATTAATTTAGATTTCATTCTTAATTTTTTTGTGGCTTCTTCTATATGTTTAGTTATTTATATAATCCGCCTATATTGGTGAAACGGATATTTCATAATTTCGCTTGGGAATCGTCGAAAGATAAAGTTCTTTTTTCTTTTGATGACGGACCAAATCCGGGGACAACGGAAATAATTTTAACTTCGTTAAAAAAGAAAAATATTAAGGCGTTGTTTTTTTTAGTCGGAGAAAATATTTTACGTTATCCCGAGTTAGTAAAAGATATTTTAGAGGAAGGACACGAAATCGGCAATCACACAATGCGCCATTCGATAATAACCAAGCTGAATAAAAATGAAAGAAGGGAAGAACTCGGAGCCGTTCAAAAAATAATGGCGGAGGATTTCGGTTACAAGGTTAAATTCTTTCGTCCTCCGCATGGGAGATTCCCATTCGGTTTGGCTGATGAATTAATTCCTTTCGGATTAAAAAATGTGATGTGGTCGTTGCTTACTTATGATTTTAAAAATGAACTGAGTATTGTAAAAAAAACCGTGGACAATTATCTTAAAGGAAATTCTATAATTGTGTTTCACGACAGTAATAAATCCGCCGGCATTATTGAAGAATCAATAAATTACGCAATTTTGCAAGCGGAGAAAAATAATTTTGTAATTGGCGGAGCTAAAGAATGTTTGAGCTGATTTTTCTGATTATTGTTTCGGCTTATTTTATTCAAACAGCCCTTTTTATGATTGGGGCTTACAAGCGTTATGACAAAATTCCTTTTGATAAATTGCCGACCGCTTCGGTTATTGTTGCGGCAAGAAACGAAGAAGAGAATATTTTTGAATGTATCGCTTCGCTTGCCGAGCTTGAATATCCGGAAGGAAAACTTGAAGTTATTATTGTAGATGATGATTCGACCGATAAAACCTATTCGATTGTAAGCGATTTTATTAAGGATAAAAATAATTTCAAACTTATAAAACCGACCGAGCAGATTGCCGAAATGCCGGGGAAAGCAAACGCTTTGGCTAACGGAATTAAAAACTCAACCGGAGAAATAATTTTAACAACCGACGCCGATTGCGTTGTTCCCAAAACGTGGGCTGGAACTCTCGCCTCATATTTTAAGGATAATGTGGCTTTTGTGGGAGGATTTACCACACAGAGAAACAGTAAAACTTTTGAAGGAATGCAGGCGCTCGATTTTGTTTATCTGCTTACGGTTGCGGCGGGAACAATCAATTACGGAATTCCGGTCAGTTGCATCGGAAACAATATGTCCTTTACGAGAAAAGCGTATGACGAAATCGGCGGCTATGCGGCAATCCCGTTTTCCGTTACCGAAGATTTGGCTCTGATTCAGAAAATCCATGCGCTGAAAAAATATAAAACAATTTATCCGTTAGATAAAGGCGCGCTTGTTGTTTCCAAGCCGCTTGAATCCGTTAAGTCCATTTACCGTCAGAAAAAACGTTGGGGCGTCGGCGGATTAAAAACGGATTTCGCGGGTTTTCTAATTATGGCGACAGGTTTTTTAACGAATTTATTTACCGTTCTTTCGCTGTTGTTTTATTCTCCGGTAATTCTCGAAATACTTTTCTTCAAGCTGATTTCGGATTATCTTCTTCTTTATTCGTCAAACAAAAAATTAGGTCTTTCAACTAAACTTTCCGACTACGCCGCATTTGAAATATATTATACAATTTATGTAATCATTTTGCCTATTGTCGTTGCAGTAACGAGAAAAGTAGATTGGAAAGGAAGAAAGTACTGATGCTTCTTCTCTGCAATTATTATGTAACCTATCGCTGTAACGCTTATTGTGAGTTTTGTGAATTTGCCGCGCACGGAAAATATAAAGATACTCCGCACGCTTCTCTTGATGATTTTATCCGGAACACAAACGAATTAAAGAAACTCGGGGTAAAGTTTATAGACTTAACCGGTGGCGAGCCGCTGCTGAATCCGCACATTGTCGAGATGACCGAGCATGCGCGAGCGCTGAAGATGCAGACAAGCATCACCACAAACACTTTGCTTTACGCCAAGTATGCTGAGAAGTTGGCCGGGAAGGTAAATCTGCTTCACTTCTCGCTTGATTCTCCCGACGAGGAAGAGCATAATAAAATCCGCGGAGTTGAGAGTTACAAATCGGTTTTCGAATCTATTGAATTGGCAAAATCGCTCGGTGAATTTCCCGATATTCTTTTTACGGTTACAAATGAAACATATAAAAAACTTCCGCGCATGTACGAAATTGCGGTAAAGCACGATTTGGTTTTACTTGTAAATCCGGTTTTCTCCTATTTCGGCAATCCGGGGTTGTCTTCCGAAGCGCTTGATTTTGTGGAGGAATTTGTAAAAGGAAAAAGTAACGCTTATTTAAATAAAGCTTTTATCGATTTGCGGCGCGACGGCGGCAACCATATCGAACAACCCAAGTGCAAAGCCGTATCGAGAGTTATGGTTATTTCGCCGATGAATGAAGTCGTTCTTCCGTGCTACCATTTTATGCGGAAAACAATTCCGATTGAAAAATCAATTTCCGATGTTATGAAAAGCAATGAATATCAATATTACAAATCAATGGAAGGGCGGTTTGATTTCTGCGAGGGATGCACCGTCAACTGCTACTTCGAGCCGTCGTTTGCTTTCCCTACGGATAAATATGCGGTGGCCGCATTGCCGAGTAAGATTAAGTACGGTTATCAAAAATTGGTTAAGCAGAAAATCAAGAAAATGCTGAAATAAATTATTTTTCTTTTAGATTGATTTCCCGTTACTTCTTAAATATATTTTGATTCTTAATCATTGAATTTGGTAATTAAATATGACAGATTATTCCGGATACAAAAGCTTCGCAAAAATAGCCGCTTGGTTCACATTTATATATATTATTCTATTCCAATTTATTTTACCTCCAAACCAGATTTTACCTTCGCCTGCTTCTATGATAGATTCGCTCGGGACTCTTTTTTCAGAGTACTATTTTATTAGCGCAATCGGACTTACGTCGCTTCTTGTCGTTCTCATTCCGATTCTGGGTTTTCTCTGCTGTTACGTAACGAGGTATTACAGTCCCAAGTTGTTTTTAACATACGACCTAAGCGCAACGCTCCTTTTTTCATTTCGTTTTTTCTCATATGTTTTTCTGATGCTTTTTATGATTTATTGGTTTGGAAGCTCTTGGATTGCCGAGCTTGTTTTTCTGATGCTTGTTGCCGGGTTGGAGCAGAAGATTTTTCTCGCCTCGGAAGTCAGAAAAATTAATAAAGATTATTTTTATACGCTGAAATCTTTAGGGCTTACGGAGAAAGAAATCATAAGAGATGTGGTGAGCAAGTTATTAAAGCCCTATGTTTTTGAAAAGATTCACATTCTTTTCCTTTTGTCTTGGGGCTGGGCGCTTCTTTACGAAATGATTTCCGGCAGTTACGGAATGGGAGCGCTAATGTTACAAGCGTTAAAATACAACGACATTTCAATTCTTACTTTATCGATAGTTATAATGATAGTTGTTATTTACGTTTCGGGTTTGCTCTTTAAATTAATTGAATACAAAATTATAAGCTGGATACCTGATGAAATCAAATAAAGTTGTTCTCGAAGTTAAATCTTTAACCAAAGATTATGTAGATAACACCGGATATAAAATTCGCTTATTCGAAGACCTTTCGTTCACAATACACGAAAATGAGTTTACCGTTATTCTTGCTCCTTACGGTTCCGGAAAATCAACGCTGTTGAAAATCCTATCAGGGACGGAAACCGGTTTTGAAGGGGAGATAATTAAATCGGATGAAAGGATTTCCGCGTTAATTGCTGATACTCCGACTTCGCTTCAATGGAAAAGCGTTAAGGAAAATATAAAGTTTACGGCAAAAGACGTTTCGGAAAGGGAAATTCAAAAGGCAATAGACGCCGTTGGGTTAACCGGCTACGAAGACTTTTCTCCTCATCCGAAAAGTTACGGATTCCGCTTGAGGATTGAGCTTGCTCGCGCGTTGGCGAAGAATCCGCTAATTGTATTGATTGACGACGCTCTTGATAATATCAATGATGAAAAAACCCGATTTGAATTATTGTTGAAACTGAGAGAACTTAATAAAATTTACGACAAGACCACATTTCTTTTTGCGACAAATAATTTAACCGACGGTTTGTTTGCATCTGATAAATTACTGTTGATGAGCAAACATCCCGGAAAAATAATTGAACGATATGAAATTTCTTTCCCGGAAGAAAGAGACGCTTCACTTATAGACTCGGAAGAGTTTTTGGAATTGAGGAATTCAATTCTCATAAAATACAAAGATGCAAATGATAAATTTTTGACGGTGAAAGTTTAGCGGAACAGCTAACTATTTTAATGAAGAATGAAGAATCTCAGGACCGGTAATTATACCGAATTTAGAAATATTTCGGATGGCTTCCACATCCGTCCCCAACGAAAAGCAGTCGGGGTAAACGTGGCGGACTCAATATGACAATTTTAAGTTTTGCAAAGGTCTCTAATTATAAAAATGTAGAACACTGAAAAAATTAGGAATACACAAAAGATGAAAGAAAAAATTAATTATTTGGAAAGTTTAAGAGAAAAAGCAAGATTAGGCGGAGGCGCCGACAAAATAGCAAAACAGCATGAAAAAGGTAAATTCACGGCGAGAGAACGAGTGGATTTGCTTCTTGACGAAGGGAGCTTTGACGAAATTGATATGTTCGTAGAAAGCCGCGCAACGGATTTCGGATTGGATAAAAAGAAAGTCCCCGGCGATGGAGTTGTAACCGGATTCGGAAAAATCAACGGAAGAGTCGTCGCGGTTTTTAGTCAGGATTTTACGGTTTTCGGCGGCTCGTTGTCGGAAGCTCACGCCGAAAAGATTTGCAAGATTATGGATTTGGCAATGAAGATGGGAATCCCGATAATCGGTTTGAACGATTCCGGCGGCGCGCGAATTCAGGAAGGCGTTGTCAGTCTCGGCGGTTACGCCGACATTTTTCTCCGTAATACTTTGGCGTCCGGCGTTGTTCCGCAAATCTCGGCGATACTCGGACCAAGCGCGGGCGGAGCGGTTTATTCTCCCGCAATTACAGATTTTATTTTTATGGCGCGCGGAACAAGCTACATGTTTGTAACGGGTCCGAACGTTGTAAAAACGGTAACTCACGAAGAAGTTTCG
>JALWEC010000075.1 GCA_027036655.1 Melioribacteraceae bacterium | reverse complement strand
ATACCGGAAACATCATATTACAGAGAGAAATTGAGATTCTTCCCGAAGATGATTTCGGCTCGCTTCACGATAAGATGAGTGAAACCGGAGCGGATGTTGTGCTTGAAACGGTAAATTTAATTAAATCGGGTAATGTTGAATTAAAACGGCAGGATTCGTCTCTCGCTTCCAAAGCGCCCAAAATCACAAAAGAACTGGCTCAAATTAATTGGAATGAACCCGCCGATAAAATAGTTAATCTCGTCAGGGGACTTTCTCCATTCCCGGGAGCATATTTCATATTAAACGGAAAAATATATAAAGTTTATAAAGCTCGCGGCGCTTCCGTTAAATTAGCTCCGGGGCAAATTAAAGAAACCAAAAGAGAAATTTTTGTAGGCGCGGGAAACGATTCCTCCGTGGAAATTTTGGATATAAAACCTGAAGGAAGAAAACGAATGTCCGCCGATGAGTTTTTGCGAGGTTATTCTTTAACTGAGGAAACAAAATGAAACTATTAGACGCTATCGGAAATACTCCTTTAGTGAAGTTGGAAAATATAACGAAAGGTTTAAACTCCTCCGTTTTTGCCAAGTTGGAGTTTACAAACCCCGGCGGGAGCACGAAAGACAGAATTGCCAAATATATGGTTGAAAAAGCCGAGAAGCTCGGAAAACTTAAAAAAGGGGACACGATTATTGAAAATTCCTCCGGCAATACCGCAATGGGTTTGGCGATTGTCGCCCGTCAAAAGGGTTACAAGCTTAAGATTGTCATTCGGGATACGACAAGCAAAGAGAAGCTCAGGATGCTCGAGGTACTTGGAGTTGACGTTATAACCGTTGATGCCACAATTCCGCCGGAAAGAGAAGATTCCTACAATAATCTGGCAAAAACGCTTGCAAGCCAAAATCCCGATTATCATTATCTTGACCAGCACAACAATTTGGACAACAACGAAGCCCACTATATGACGACCGGACCGGAGATTTGGGAGCAGACAAATGGAGAAATCGATTATTTTGTTCTCGGCATCGGTACGGGAGGTACAATCTGCGGCGCGGGACGATATTTAAAAGAAAAAAATCCTGAAATAAAAGTAATTGCTGTTGATCCTGTCGGTTCTATTTTTTACGATTATTTTAAGAATAAAAAACTGATTAAGCCTTCTCATTATAAATTGGAAGGTTTGGGCGATGAATTTTTAATTAAAACCGCTCAACTGGAATATATCGACGATATGATGAAAATAAGCGATAAAGAAGCTTTTGAATGGACTTTGAAGCTGGCAAACGAAGAAGGAATTGTAGCGGGAGGTTCCAGCGGAGCAAATATTTGGGGAGCGATTAAAGTTGCGGAGCAAGCCGAAAAAGGCGCTAAAATTGTTACGATTTTCCCGGATTCAGGTTACAAATATTTTAGTACTATTTATAATGAAGATTGGATGAAATCAAACGGATTTTATATTAGGTAATAATTTGAAGTCTTTGTATAACCTGGCAATATGTCATTCTGAATGGAGCGAAGCGGAATGAAGAATCTCAGAACAGGTAATTATTTCGAATTTAGCGATTTTCGTATGGCTTTCATCTTCGCCCCCAACGAAAAGCAGTTTGGGCAAGCGTGCAAACTCAATATGACAATTTTAGGTTTTGCTAAGGTCTCTATTAATAACAGTATCTAATGTGTTGAAATATAAGAAGTTAGAGGATTTAATTGAAGATAAATAAACATCAAAAAGAATATAAAGAAGTAGCGGAAAAAGAAATCGGCAGTCTCGGTAAAAGACCCGATTGGCTTAAAGTCCGATTGCCCGCAGGGGAGAATTATTCCGACGTTGTAAAGCTGATGAGAAACGCTCATCTTAACACTGTCTGCGAAGAAGCGCGTTGTCCGAATCTCGCGGAATGCTGGGGAGCACGCACTGCCACATTTATGATACTCGGCGAAATCTGTACGCGAAGTTGCGGTTTTTGCAACATTAAAATGGGATTACCGAATCCCGTTGATTGGGATGAGCCGAGACGCGTTGCTGATTCAGTAAAAGAATTGGGATTACGCCACGCGGTAATTACATCGGTTGACAGGGACGAACTTAAAGACGGAGGCGCCGCCGTCTTTGCCGAGACGATTAGATTGATTCGTGAAACAAGTCCCGATTGCACTATCGAGATTCTTACTCCCGATTTCAAAGGAGAAGAACCGGCTTTTGAAATCATTATGAAAAATCCTCCCGATATTCTTAATCATAATCTTGAAACGGTGGAAAGACTTTACCACGCAGTACGCCCTCAGGCGAAATACAGCCGCAGTTTGGAGTTAATCCGGTGGTTTAAGGAAAAAGGTTTAAGAACCAAAAGCGGAATAATGGTGGGAATCGGAGAGACAAAGGAAGAAGTATTTGGAATAATGGACGATTTGCGTTCATACGGATGCGATATTATGACAATCGGTCAGTATTTGCAGCCGACAAAGGAGCATTTGCCGGTTGCGCGTTATGTTACTCCGGCTGAATTCAGAGAATATAGGGAATACGGAAAGAAGATCGGATTTCTCGCCGTGGAATCGGGACCGCTTGTACGGAGTTCATATCACGCCGACAAACACGCAAGATTGTTGGATAAATAGCCGGTTTACTTTTTCATGCTCCCGTCGTTTTCGAGGTAATTCTTTAAATTCCTTAAACCTTCGTCAAAAGTCGGACCTAACAAATTATTTGAAAAAAGACCCATCAAACGTCCTACCGGATAGGATAAATCACCGTCGTGTCGCCAAGTAATTTCGGTAGAATCTTTAGAAACCGGTTCAAAAGTCCAATATTCATCGATTGTGCTTTTTTTCGGCATAAAAAAAGTCATCTCCGCATAAATTTTATTCGGTTTTGCAATATCGCGAATTTGAAGACGCCCGGTTCCCAAATGCTCGCTTTTCCATTCCCAAGTAGAACCGACAATTGATTTTTTGAGGTCGATTTTGTTCTGCATTGTGGAATCGACAAGAAGCCAAGGATTCCAATGCTCCCAAGTTTTTAAATCAGCTACAACTTTAAAAACGGAATCAACCGGCACTCCGACTTTGGCGGAACGTTCAACCGAATATCTCGGACTTAATAAAGCCGTAACTCCGAAAAATAAAATAAGAAATCCCGTAACCGAAATAAAGAGCCATTTAAAAAATTTTGCCATTTTAATCCTCGTTGTTCTTTGATGATTTGTTGTATCTTAAAACGGTAGCTTCCTCAATTGTGATAATTCCACCGCAATCGGCTTCTTCAAACATTTCGTCAATAAAAGGAAGAAACGCTTCGATTCTTTCTACTTCGTCCACGATTTCAACAATAACAGGCAAATCGTCCGAAATGGCAAGAATTTTAGATGAGTGAATTTTACTGTTTCTGCCGTAGCCCATAAATCCGCGATAAGCTGTCGCACCCCGTAATCCGTGCTTTCGCGCCGTACGGATAATCTTTTCGTAAACCGGAGTAGAGCCGAGTTTGTCCGAATCTCCGAGAAAGATTCTCAGAAGTTTGGCTTTAGTTAAATGTCCCATTTTTTAACCTCTTGAAATGTAGTAAGCAAATCCGATTGCAATAAATGTAACTATTAAATTTAATAAAATATTCGCGGTTGCCAATAAAAATTCGGAATCGAAGAGCAGGGAAACGGTTTCGAGCGAGAATGTGGAAAACGTTGTTAAACTGCCGCAAAAACCGACAGCAAGGATTAATTTCCAATTAAGCGAGAGCAGATTTTTCTGATCTAATCCGAAAATCAAAAATCCGAGAATCAAACTTCCGAGAAAGTTTACGGTCAATGTGCCTATCGGAAGGGGCATCGGAAAAAGCCGCTGAACGAAATTTGCAATTACATATCTGAAAGCGCCTCCGAACGCTCCGCCGACCGCCACTAAAATTATCTTTACCATTGTGAAAATCCGTATAATAAAAAAAGCCGCTTCAATTCGGATTATAACATAAAATCAAAATCGGATGAAGCGGCTTAAAATTATTTCTTATCTTTAGCCGTTTTACGTGATTCCAATACGTTATCGATTAATTTGTATTCTTTCGCTTCATCTGCCGAAAGATAATAATCGCGGTCGCAGTCTTTTGCAATTTCGTCAATATCTTTTCCCGTGTGATTGGATAAAATTTGGTACAGCTTATCTCTTGTTTTTACCATTTCACGTGCATGGATTTCGATATCGGTAGTCTGCCCCTGCAATCCGCCTACCCAGGGCTGGTGAATCATAATTTTGGAATTGGGAAGTGAAGAGCGTTTCTCCTTTGCGCCGCCTGCGAGAAGAACGGCTCCCATGCTTGCCGCAAGTCCGACGCAGATAGTCGAAACATCCGAGCGGATATACTGCATTGTGTCGTATATTGCAAGTCCGGCGGAAACGCTGCCGCCCGGAGAATTGATATAGAGATAAATATCTTTTTCGGGATCTTCGGCTTCAAGAAAAAGGAGTTGAGCAATAGTTAAACTGGCGACGTGGTCGTCAATTGCAGTTCCGAGAAAGATAATCCGTTCGCGCAAAAGACGTGAAAAAATATCCATTCCGCGTTCGCCGCGTCCTGTTTGTTCAATAACGTAAGGAACCAACTGATTCATTATTTCGTTATTCATTCTCTTTTGTCTCCTTTTCTTTGGCTTCTTTCTCTTTTTTTGATTGTTCTACTTTATCTTTTGCGTCAATCTCTTTAATTGTGTTGTTGTTTTTCAAAAACTCAATAACTTTATCTTCGAGTAAGCCTGTATCTCTGTTTGTATCTTTATAATATTTAACCAATTTATCAACGGGAATTCCGGTTTGTTCTGCTTCTTTTTCAGCGAGAACTTTTAAATCATCGTCGGTAACTTCGATGTTTTCCTGTTTTGCGATTGCCTCAAGCATAATTTGCCATTTGGCGTTCCACTCCGCTTTGCCTCTCAAATCTTTTTTCAGCTGATTTTCGTCGGGAGCCGGATAATTATATCTTTTGGCGTTCTCTTTTTCGTAATCAATTAAGCGTTTCAGAACCGATTCGACATATCCCGGAGGAACATCAAATTCGTTATTTTCTGAAATTTTACTTAGTAAGCTGTTTAACATCAGCTCTTCCGATTGTTGCTCGAAGTAAGTTTTGTAGCTGTTTCTGATTTCATTCTTCAAATCTTCGAGGGATTCGTTTTTACCTTCAGTTAAATCTTTAATGAAATCGTCCGTAGTTTCGGGAAGAACAATTTTTTCCACT
>JALWEC010000074.1 GCA_027036655.1 Melioribacteraceae bacterium | reverse complement strand
ATTCTGCTTCCCGTTTTGTACCGATTCCGCCACGAACTGCGCAACCTAACTCGAGAAGAAATTTTCAGTTTCTTGGGAGTTGCATTCTTCGGAGGCGCGCTCGGCACTATGGCAATCACCAAAGCACTTTTCTACGTCAGTTACGTTAATCTTTCTATTGTAATATTAATCCAGAAGTTTCAGCCTCTGTTTGCCATATCGCTTGCCGCCGTTTTACTTAAGGAGAAACTTCCCAAGATATTTTTTGTTTGGGCGGGATTAGCAATTATTGGCTCCTACTTTTTAACTTTCGGTTTCAGTTCCCCCGTTTTCAGTTTGGAAAATAAAACTTTAATCGCCGTTCTTTATTCTCTTCTCGCAGCGTTCAGCTTCGGATTTTCCACCGTTCTAAGTAAAAAGGGAATTAAAAATATCTCTCACACAACTGCAACCGTAATCCGTTTTTATTTCACTTCCTTAATTATGCTTTTCGTCCTGATGGGAACCGGAGATTACTCGGCGTTCGGTTTAATAACACAGAAGCAAATAATGATTTTTATCGCCATTGCCTTTTCCACCGGCGGACTGGCAATTTATCTTTACTACATCGGATTAAAATATGTTTCGGCTTCAGAGTCAACTATTCTTGAACTCGCCTTCCCCGTTACGGCAATTTTTCTTGAGTATCTTATTCACGGAAAATTATTGAACCTTCCTCAATGGATAGGAGCCGTAATATTAATCTACAGTATATATAAAATTACCCGCCTTTACGGCGACTGACGCTTTAGTTTTAATCACCGGTAAACAAATAAAAAAAGCGCAGCCGTTTGACTGCGCTTAAAATGGAATTTATCTTACCTTTAAAAATCAAGAGGATAAACAAACGAAACTCTCGGCTCAATTCGCTTCTGCGGTTCGTATGATATAATTGCGTCGTTTGCATCATATACCGGCTGGAAAGTCCATTTGTAAACCATTGAAACAATCAGGAAAGGATACGGCTTGTAACCGAGTTCCGTAAAGAAAAGAGAACGGTCGTCAAGCTTAAATATTTCAGTCTCTCCGCCGATATCGGTTTTATCGTAACCGGCTCTAAATAGGAAAGGCATTCCGGCGGGCGCCACTTCTGTTCCTAGATGCAGAAGTCCGCTATTCGGGCTTTTTTCAAGTCGCTGGTAACTTCCGCGAATATCAAACGTTCCAAGCACTCTTACAAGCAAACCTCCGTACCAGCCGTTGTCGTCTTCCAGATCCGCATTTTGCAGTTTAGCGAGTTTACTGCTAATGGAATTATTACTGTAGCTGAACCTATCCAGTTCGTAAAGCGCGTCAAAATAAGAAGGCAGATATTGTTTGCCGTTCATAGTTCTTTCGAACTTCAACTTAATATCAAGAATCGGGAAGTTCATATTAAAAAGCAATCCGTAAGATTGTCCCTGACCGTAATCAAGAATTTTAGTAAAAGCGTAATAGAGTTTTGCATCGAAAATCGAGTTCTTGAAGAGAGGAAGTCCAACATCAGCCGAAACAATTTGAGGTCTGTCGGTGGTAAGCGTATCGACAAATTTCCCGTTTGCGTCGGTGTAACCGCCAAGAACAGCGGCGTTTTTATTAAAATCGGTAGCGTAAGATGCGCCGACTTCCAGTCCGCCGATAATAGGAATATCGCCTATCGCGGTAAATTTAAGAGGACGGAAAAAACCGCGCACGCCAAGCACGCCCGGCTCGGCAAAGTTGCTGTAAACCGTTTCAAGTCCGAATTTATCAGTATCAAAATCAAATGAAAGCCCGATTGTACGCGCGTCGAAACTCGGACTGTTATTATACATATACATTATGTTGCCGTAACCGAGCGTAGCGTAATCGAGCGCGCCGACGCGTATGTAAAGAGGATCGTGCTTGTGTCCCCAGCGAATATAGCGGATAATCGCAAGATAATCGCCGACAGTTTTGAAATCTTCGGCGCGAATACCGTCGCCGTTAAATTCAAGGTTTAAGTCCAAGCCCATTCCGAATTTTCCAACAGCAACTTCGGGTCTGAATCTGAAAGTAAAATAAGGGGAACCGTTAATCCACGAAGTTCCCAAGCCGCCCTGCAGCATTCCGGCATCTTGATCGTTAAAATCAAACTGTGAAAAAACCGGCGTCGTAAAGAAAAGCGCCAAAACAAGTACAGCTATTTTTTTCATATTAACCTCTTTTTGTTGTTTTTCAAATGTAATAAATATTTTGATAAATAGATATTTATCTCATCACGGCAAGTTTACGAATGTCCGTAATTTCCTTGTCGCCAAACTTCATCTTAATTTTATAGAAATAAACTCCGTTTGCAATTCTATCTCCGTCGAAATCTTTTCCGTTCCAGTAAATTTTATTGAAGTCATAATTCAGTTCGCCGGGAGAAATTATTATCTTATTTATTAATCTTCCGGCAACCGTGTAAATATCGATTCCCATTTCATCCGGAATTCTTGTCAACTTAAAAGTAAAGTATGTGTCGTCGCTAAAGGGATTCGGATAATTATAAACGTTCAACAGTTTAGCTTCGTTGCTTACGGTGAAATTTTTAATTATTCCCGAACTGTCGGCAAGCGTGCCCAAACCGTTTTTTGCCAATACAGCAAGAGTGTAGGAACCGCTTTTAAGTTTCGGCGTATATTCAACGGTAACTTTGGGATTTTCCGATGAGAAAGAATAATTAATATCAGGGTTGCCTGAATAATAAACCGGCTCGTTATTCAAAAACAGAGTAACGGCGGAAGTATCCGTAACGGGCACAAGTGTTTCGTCATCCAGATTTATCTTTATCTCAGGCTCGGGCGAAATATATTCCCCATCCAAAATTTCCTTGCCGTTGAATGTAATTTCAACCGTCGGACGCGTAGTGTCCTTTTCCACATAAAACGAGACCGGATAATAGTTGTTATCCTCAAAAAATTCAGGGACAACATTTGAAGTGTCAATACGAATCGTAAAATTGTTTTCGCCCGATAAGGAAGCGGTGTTGTAATCAAGCGAGAATTCCTTCCGCTTCCCCGCGCCAAGCGAATCAACCAATTGGGAAAGCACATTCCGCTCAAAAGTATTCCCCTTTTTCAAATCAACGCTTACATAAAAACTATCCGCAGCCGATTCCCCGACATTGTAAACATAAAAAGTCAAACTAACGTCCTCGCCCTGTTTCAGAGTATCCTTATTGATAGAAACAACCTGGTAGTTTGTGCCAAGCTCGGCATTTGTGTTATAATCAACCCCGAGCGACTTTAGAACCGGCGAAACCTTTTCGGGCGAAGCCTTAAAATCTGCTTGCACTTTTATGTAAGCGTAACCGGAATCATTAAGGAATGACAAATCGGCGCTCCCGTTATTTAATCTGAGATAATCCAGCGTGTCATAAACATTCGCCGATTTCCGCCCTAAAATTCTATAATCAATTGAGCCGCCGGCAGGTATTGAATCAGAAACGGTTAACTGTTTCCAATGAGGCGTCGGACCGATGAGAGCGGTGGTTAAGTTACCTTCCGAATTCTTGAGAACATAAGTCGTATCAATATAAACTTGTCCGTCATATGGGCCTCTTACTTCTTCAAGTACAGACCCTGTCGGAGCGCCCTTCCATCCTATCAAAGCCCAAGAACCTTGAAATTGCAAAGAGTCTATTTTGCTACTTCCAAGAGTTTTTATTGCATTTTTCAGTTCGTTTGTCATATTGTTACGGGCGTCGTTCATCACTCCCAAAGCAACAATTTTTCCAGAGGAAACATTGTTAATAAAATCGGCTAATGCTTGAACATTACCGGGCTGTTGAAATAAAAGTATGCTAAACGCCGTATCGACATCGAGAGTTAAAGAATCAAATACGGCAATGCCCATACCCGCCATAAAAGTATTTGTTAAAAGATTTTTACCGTTTTTAGCAATAACACAAGTAGCGCCGCAATATGCTCCGGCAGAAAGAACGGAAATATTTATGCTATCATTGACAAGCGCTAAGCCAGTTTTATCAATACTTAAATGTTCTCTTAATTGTTTGTTAAACGAAATTGAATCCGAAAGTAAGAATTTGTAATCCCATTTGGTATTAAATGAACGCGGGATGCTAAATTCAGCGTTGTCGGAATCAATTTTGAATTTATACCAATATCTTTTATCAGACGATAAGTCGGGAAAATTTATATTAGTGTAAAACGCGCCCATTGGTTGATTTAATATTACAGGAGATGAAAATTCACCATCATCCGACAAATAAACCTTTATATTGTCGGATATCGGTTTTTTAGTAACAGGATTTGCAATGGTTAACGATCGCATATTCCCGTTTTCAACGTCAAAATTGACCAAATCCCTTATCGAGGTCGAGTAAACATTTATTTCGAAATTAAATTGATTATCATCTTCATAAATTTCATCAATTACATTCTCATTATCCAATGTTACTTTCAAAATATGTGGTCCGCTAAGTCCTTTTGTATGAAGGTAATAAACTAATGTATCGGCGTAATCGGGTAAAATTTTCCGATAATTTTTTACAAAAATATTTTCTCCGGAATATTCTTCTTCAATTTTAATATTAAAAGAATTGTTATTGGCAAGTCCGAGATTTTTATAAACTATTTTTATGGCAACAGAATCGCTTTGATCATCTAATGCCGAAATATCCGTTATTAAAGACGAACTATTAATGGAAAGATTCGGTTTATAAGGGAGTTTTACTTGAAAAACAGGTTCACCGAGAAATACATTTGTGTAAGCGAAAATACGATACACATTTGACGTCCCGTAAAGATTAAACATATCAATCTTTGTCGCAGCGTGAGCTTCACCGATTGTGTACAAGGAATCATATATCATCTTTTGATAAAAAACTTTTGATATTTTAGTGGAAGTAGTGAAAAAACCTAATGAAGAATTCCCTAAATAACCTATTGCTTCCCCGTTATTATCCAATGTAAATCTCTCTCCGAAACATACTATATCCGGTTCGGCAAATTTATTTGTGGAACAACCGAAATCGGTAATTAACGGAAATCTACCTTCATTATTCTGCAATTGAATAACCGAATTTATTCCGTTATCCCAAGTAGCCGTGCCGCTGTGTCCCAAATATGAAATAAAAACGCCCCCTTTTTCTATTCCATTATTAATTTCTTCTTGCGTATATGGCCCAAAATCAGTAGGCGGATCAACCGTTTTATAAAAATGAGTATATTTGCCCGCCAACGGTTTTGGTTTTACATATTGG
>JALWEC010000073.1 GCA_027036655.1 Melioribacteraceae bacterium | reverse complement strand
CGCCAAATCGCTTTCGGATTGGGGCTTACAGGATCTCAATTTAAGAACGGCGTTAAGTTCTTCTTGGCTCTGTACAACGCCTATGAAGCAACCGACGCGTCAATAGCGGAAATTAATCCTTTGGTTGTAACGAAGGAAGGCGATGTAATGGCGCTCGACGCAAAAATGAACTTCGACGACAACGCTCTTTACCGTCATCCGGATATTGTGGAATACAGAGATTTAAGCGAAGAAGATCCGCTGGAAACCGAAGCAAGCAAGTTTAATTTGAACTATATCAAACTCGACGGAAACGTCGGCTGTATGGTTAACGGCGCCGGACTTGCAATGGCGACAATGGATATTATCAAACTTGCCGGCGGCGATCCCGCAAACTTTTTAGATGTCGGCGGTACTGCAAACAAAGAAACAGTCGCTAACGGATTTAAAATTATCCTTTCCGAACCTAACGTAAAAGCGATTCTTATTAATATTTTTGGCGGAATCGTACGCTGCGACAGAGTTGCGCAAGGCGTTATCGACGCGGTTAAGGAAATTAACGTGGATATTCCGATTGTTGTAAGATTAGACGGGACCAACGCAATAGAAGGAGCGGAATTACTTAAAAGTTCCGGGCTGAAATTTGAAGTCGCTTCCAACCTGGCTGAAGCCGCTCAGAAAGTAACGAAAGTTCTTAACGCATAAAAGATTGTTCTAATCTTAAGTTAAAGGGTTTTCTCTTAATTAATTTTGAGAAAACCTTTTTTTTATTCTAATTTCTCGGCGTTAAAGTAAAAATCAAAAAATAAAACCGTACAAATTTTATTTTAGCGGGAATTTATTTACCTTTGCAGGACGAGAACGAAAAATTTTAGGAATGATATAAAATGGCAATTACAAAAAAATTTTTAAAAACCAGACCCGTATGTAAAGTAACGTTTAAGATTGCGCCGGAAAAGGGAAAAAACTACATTTCCGCCTACTTGCTCGGGGATTTTAACGAATGGGACACTAAAGCGACTCCGATGAAGAAACTGAAAAACGGTGGTTTTTCCGTATCTATCGATTTGGAAACAAACGAAGAGTATAAGTTCCGCTATCTTTTTGATGGAATTACCTGGGACAATGACGAAGACGCCGACAAATCAGTCCCGACTCCGTTCGGAGACGATGAAGATTCGGTTATAATCGTTTAATTATGTTTCAATCGGTTTTATTTTCGGCTCGGCATTTGCCGGGCTTTTTTATTTTAAACTTATCGATGAACGATAGGATTAATTTTCTGATTTTGATATTTTGCAAATATGCTTAGCAAAGACTTTGAACTTCATATCATTGATAAAACCAAAGGGTTTCTTTCATCCGGAGAACTTGACGCATTCCTAAGCGCCGTAGATTCCAAAACCGAAAAACTGCGTTTCAGTTCTTCGGAGTTTGCCAATCTTGAAAGGATTATTTTTACTCGGTTCAATCTGTCCGATTTTATTAAAGACACTTTGAAATATGAACACCATCTTGAGATCGTATCGCAGATTGCGGCGAATAGCAACTATCTGACCGATGTTGTCGTGAAAAGTCCGGGATTTCTCTATCGAGTATTTGCTCCCGGATATTTACGCGCTCCGTTAGACGAAGAAAAACTTAAATCCGAAATTTTGTCGTCAATGATGAAATATAAAAAGTTTGATTCTAAGCTCAGATATTTCCGAAGATTAAAA
>JALWEC010000072.1 GCA_027036655.1 Melioribacteraceae bacterium | reverse complement strand
AGCGCATCCGAAGAACATAAGGATAAGATGATAGAGTGCGCGAATTTTGTAGCCGGAAAATTAAAAACAGCCGGATTAAAAAAAGTTAAATTAATAAAAACCAAAGGCAATCCGCTGGTTTACGGCGAATGGATGGGCGCAAAAGGAAAGCCTACAATTCTTATATACGGACACTACGACGTTCAGCCGCCCGATCCTTATGAGCTGTGGGATAACGACCCGTTTGATCCGGTAATAAAGGATGGCAACATTTATGCGCGCGGCTCCGACGATAACAAAGGGCAGAATTTGGTGCATATAAAAGGCGTTGAAGCTTATTTGAAGAACGAAGGGAAACTTCCCGTTAACGTTAAATTTTTAATCGAAGGCGAAGAGGAAGTCGGCAGCGAAAGTATAACGACGTATCTTAAGACAAATAAAAAACTTCTTGCTTGCGATGCCGTGTTAATTTCGGATACAAGTATGTATGCGCCCGGCGTTCCTACGATTAATTACGGACTTCGCGGGCTGGCGTATCTTGAAGTAACCTTAACGGGACCGAACAGAGATTTGCACTCGGGTAGTTTCGGCGGCGCGCTTGCAAATCCGATTAACGAGCTGGCAAAAATCATTGCAA
Organism: Melioribacteraceae bacterium; assembly: GCA_027036655.1. Classification (GTDB taxonomy): domain Bacteria; phylum Bacteroidota; class Ignavibacteria; order Ignavibacteriales; family Melioribacteraceae; genus WGAL01. Next base: position 4,626 of record JALWEC010000072.1, on the reverse strand, counting down.
AACTTCACGACAAAAACAACAAAATTACAATACCGAACTTTTATAAAGATGTAAAAAAACTTACTAAAAAAGAGAAAGAGAATATCGCCTCGCTTAAATTTTCAGATAGAAAATTTGCTAAAGAGTACGGTGTTAGAGAAGTTCAAGGTGAAAAAGGTTACTCAACTCTTGAACGCCTTTGGGCGCGTCCCACTTTGGATTGCAACGGAATTTACGGAGGTTATACTGGAGAAGGAGCAAAAACGGTGCTTCCTTCAAAAGCGACTGCAAAAATCAGTATGCGTTTGGTGCCGAATCAAGATCCCGATAAGGTTGCAAAAGAGTTTACCAAGTATGTGAAATCCTTAACTCCGAAAAGCTGCAAAGTTGAAGTTGTCGATATGCACGGCGGAAGACCGGTTGTTATACCTTTGGACGATCCTTATCTGCAGGCTGCGGCGAGAGCCACTTCGAAGGCGTTCGGCAAAAAAACCGTTTACACGCGAGAAGGAGGCTCAATTCCTATCGTTATTGATTTTATGGAAAACTTGAAAGCCCCCGTTATTCTTATGGGATTTGGTCTTGACACAGACGATATTCATTCTCCCAATGAACATTATCCGTTGGAAAATTTCGAGAAAGGAATCTACAGTTCAATATATTTCTTTGATGAAATTAAGGAGTTAAAAAAATAAATTTAAGAATTGCCTCTTTTTTGAGGGGCAATTCAATAATTTATGAGGTAAAAAATGCAAAGATTTCAGAAACTAATAATTGCTTTCGGCGTTTTATTGCTTCTTTCCGTTGCTTGTTCAAAGTCGGAAGAAAGCGGAGGAATCGGCGGGAAACAGAGCGCCGCACATTCCGGAACAAAAGAGAAAAGATTGCGCGAATACAATATCGAACAGGCGGAAAGACTAAAGCGTTCTAAAAATCCGTGCGATACGCTTTCTTTAAAGCAGTACATTCTTACTAATTATCCGGCGGGAACTCTTCTCGTTCAAATGGACAGAACATACTCGTACAAAATTCCGAAGGAAGCCGTTATTTATTACCGCCATAAAGGACATTTGTATATTTTTGCATTGATTGCCAAATCGAAACCGGGCGAAAGAAATATAGAAACAAAAAATGTTGTGGGTTATGAATCCAGTTTCATTAATCTGGACAGTACCAAGCTCGGTACCGCGTTTTTCTTTTTAACTCTTTTCGAATGTGCCGATAACACATTCCACAAAATCTGGGAAGCGGAAGTGCCTATTCACGGCGGGTTTAATAGAATGACGCTTAAAAGGTGGAAACCTAAAAATATTCTTTATGTTGAGCTTAACTACGAGGATGGAATAATATCCGGTCATCGCAATTATAACTTTTTTATGGTTGACGGATTGACAAAACCGCCTCACCTGCTTGAAACGTACGTCGGACTTGCGCACAAACGAACGATGACGGATTTAAATCATGATAAATTCCCCGACTATTACGAATACCTGTATATTGATTCGACTTACATTCGTCAGTACGATTCGATTCCCTTTTACTGGGATACGCTAAAACACTTATATGTAACTAAGGTAAACCGGCGCTGGTTCAGAAAATATTAGTGCTTCTAAAAAATCCTTTTTAAGGCAAAGAGATTTTAACTAATCCTTTGCCTTTTTTTGTTGCACAAGTTAACATATATGATTACTTTTAAGTGATGGAATATAAAGTCTTCTTTATAAATAGAAAAGTTAAAAATGATACGCTTAAATTTCCAAAAGGAATTTTAGCTAATTTTATCCATATAACGGAAATGATAGAGGAATTTGGATTATCTCTTGGTAAACCATATATCTCTAAAGTTGAAAAAGAATTATTTGAAATACGAGCGAAAGGTGCGGAGGGAATAGGTAGGTCTTTCTTCTGTACTTCAAAAAATAAAGAGATAATTATTCTTCACTCGTATATTAAGAAAACACAAAAAATTCCACAAAAAGAAATTAAAATTGCTCGTAAAAGATTAAAGGAATATAAAAATGAAAAAAGAGTCGTTGAATGAATTTAAGCAAGAAGCGCTTTCCGATCCAGAAGTAAGAAGAGAATATAACGCACTTAAACCTGCGTATGAATTAAGAAAAAAATTAATTCGATTAAGAAAACAGGCAGGTTTAACTCAAGAAGAAATGGCAAAATTATTAAAAACGAAAAAAAGCAATATTTCCCGCTTGGAAAATGTTAATTCAAAAATTTCTCCTACTATTTCTACTATTGAAAAGTATGCAAGAGCAATAGGATATAATTTAGATATAAATTTTACTCCTCTCTCTAATCAAGAAAATGAGAAAAGTTCAAATTTAATGAATCAAGGTTAGTAGTGAAGAACCAGAAAAACCAATGGACTACTGATAAAGATTATTGAAATGGGTTTATTAAGAAATAAGGTAAAATAAATAAGGAAAAAAATGTCATACAAAATTTACACGAAAACCGGAGACAAAGGGAACACGGTACTTTACGGAGGCGACAAAGTTCCCAAAAATCATCCTCGTCTCGATGCATACGGAACCGTTGACGAGTTAAATTCTCAACTTGGATTGGCGGCTGCCTTTATCAAGGATAATGAGCTTAAAGAAATTATCTACACTCTGCAAAACGATTTGTTTGATTTAGGCGGCGATTTGGCTACTCCGCTGGAAAATAAAAAGATAAACATTTCCAGAATAGAAAATGAGTATGTTGAAAATCTGGAATCGTTAATCGATAGATTTCAAGAAATTCTTCCCGAGCTGAAAGTCTTTATTTTACCCGGAGGAGGAATTGCCGCCGGACATTTGCAGGTCGCTCGTACAATCTGCAGGAGGGCGGAAAGGGAAACGGTTTCTCTATCCGAAAATTTTGATATTAATGAAAAAGTTATAGTTTACCTTAATCGATTATCAGACTTGTTGTTTGTTCTTGCACGGTATGCAAATTATCTTGAAAATATTTCCGAACCTGTTTGGGAACCGCGCAAAAAATAGTTTGTTAAATTAATCCCGAGTCGAAAAAACGCCCAATATTATTGGGGGTGAAATTGGCTTCGACGGGATTATCGGGTCTTTGAAACGCGTGCCGTGTTCCGCAGACACGTTAAACGGCGGAAAAACAATAACTGGCGAATCTAATTACGCCTTAGCTGCGTAAGTAATACGCAGCCGTTCTCCTTATCCCTTCGCTCTGAGATGAGAGAGAACGCCGTAAAGAGCGATAGCCGAACCGAGCTTCCGAGTAGGCAAGGCGAATCCGTGTAAGCGGGTTTATCGGAATAGCAATGCTAACCTTTGTTTGCTGAGGTTATCATTGCGAAACTTGATCAACAAACTACGCACGTAGCGGTTCACTGATAGGTAATCTCGGACGCGGGTTCAACTCCCGCCACCTCCACGAATCAAAGCTGTAAGTCGTTGTATTACAATGGCTTACAGCTTTTTCTTTTCCTCATGGTTTTATCTTAAGAAATTCATTTGTCAAATTGTGACAAGAAACATTGTATTTGTCAATGAAAATAATTAAGTTATCTTCATAAAAGATTTTTTGAACTTCATGCGGCATCATTCCTCTTTTCAAAAAATTTTCTGGTAAATAAATTATTATTCTAACTGATTTATCATAATTTTAAGGGGAACAGAATATGAAAATATTACTCTTTTTTTTAATTGCTTCAGTTCTTGCAGGGTGTTCATCCAAAGATTTTGTCGGCTCGCCTAAATTCGAATCCGCATTAAATATTAAACTTAAGAAAATGATTAAGGAGAATGATGAAAGTCCGATTGGCGTAATAATGATGACTAACGAGAAATTGAAATCATCGGAAAGAACGGAATTGGAAAGCGCCGGAATTAAAATCGGAAGCGAAACAGGCAATATCATATCTGCAACGGGAACGCCTAACGCTATTATTAAAGCGGGTGAATTGGAATTCATTAAACAAATTCAGCTGGCAAAAATAAATTATCTAAAATAAAAGGGGGAACGTTATGAAGAAATTATTACTTACTTTATTTTTATTTTCCACCGCTATTTTCTCTCAAAACGGGAATGTCAATTATCCCGATTTTCAATCTTTATCTCAAAACATAAAAACCGGTGTTGTCGTACCAACCCCTCTGCAATCGGCAACTGAATTGGAGATGAAGATTTCGCCCTATATTAACATTTTTATGAAAAATGTTACTTTTCAAAAAGATGGAAAATATTTTGTTGATGATGGAATTTCCGAGTTAAAGAATATTATTGATTTTCACGAGATTTCGAAATCGGAAGTTTATCTTTCCGTTCTTTTAAAGAGTAATGATGTTGTCGAAACGGAAAATGTAATTGAGGAGAACGGGGGGACTGTCCGCTCGGTAATCAAAAATATTGTTGTAGCTGATATTCCCCTTTCAGGAGTTTATAAATCCGCATTGGATGAATCGGTTGATTTTATGGATATTTCATCTGTTCGCAAGATGAAGCTTGATGTTAGCAAAAGTGAAATACGGGCTGATTTGGTAGAATCCGACTTAGGGATTAACGGCGCCGGCGTTGTGGCGGGAATATTGGATAGCGGAATTGATTGGACTCATCCGGTTTTCAGTAATTCTTCCGGAACAAGAATTCAATACCTTTGGGATCAATCGGGAAGCA
>JALWEC010000071.1 GCA_027036655.1 Melioribacteraceae bacterium | reverse complement strand
AAGCTTCTTTGGTTTTAACTTTTCCTTCGTAAACCATACCGGTTGAACCGTTCAGGGAAATCCAATCTCCTTCTTTATATACTTTCCCGTCAACAGTTGCCGTTTTCTTTTTATAATCGATTTTCAAAGCTCCGGCGCCAGTTACCGCGCACTTGCCCATTCCGCGCGCAACTACGGCAGCGTGCGAAGTCATTCCTCCGCGAGCGGTTAAGATACCTTCGGCGGCGTTCATTCCTTTCAAATCTTCAGGAGAAGTTTCAAGACGAACAAGAATTACATACTCGCCTTTTGCTGCCCACTCTTCGGCGTCGTCGGCATGGAAAACAATTCGCCCAGTTGCAGCTCCCGGTGAAGCGGGCAAACCTTTCGTGATAACTTTGGCTTTCTTAAGTTCTTTATCATCAAAAACGGGATGCAGTAATTCATCCAATCTTTCCGGTTCAACTCTGATTAACGCAGTATCTTCATCGATTAATTTTTCTTTCAGCATATCCATTGCAATTTTAACCATTGCAGCGCCCGTGCGTTTTCCGTTACGCGTTTGCAACAACCAGAGTTTTCCATTCTGAATTGTGAACTCCATGTCCTGCATATCTTTGTAATGCTTTTCCAGTTTATCCTGAACAGCGTCGAGTTCTTTGTAAACTTCCGGCATCGTTTCTTCCAAAGAAGGATATTTTGTTTTTCTCTCTTTTTCGGAAATGCCCTGCGCTTTTGCCCAGCGGCGCGAACCAACGAGAGTAATCTGCTGCGGAGTGCGAATTCCTGCTACAACGTCTTCGCCTTGAGCATTTACAAGATACTCGCCGTTGAAAAGGTTTTCGCCGGTTGCGGCGTCTCTCGTAAACGCAACGCCGGTGGCTGAATCATCTCCCATGTTGCCGAATACCATTGCCTGAACATTTACGGCTGTTCCCCATTCGTCGGGAATATTGTTCATCTTGCGATAAAGAATGGCTCTGTCGTTGTTCCAGCTGTCAAAGACTGCCAGGATTGCTCCCCAAAGCTGTTTCCACGGGTCTGTCGGGAAAGCTTTCTTCGTTTTTTTCTTGATAATCGCTTTAAAGCGAACAACCATTTCTTTTAAGTCGTCAACCGTAAATTCGGTGTCGAGAGAAATTCCTCTTTCCTTTTTCAAATCATCGATAATCTCTTCAAACGGATCGTGGTCTTCTTTGTTTTCAGGCTTCATTCCCATAACGACGTCGCCGTACATTTGAATAAAGCGGCGGTAGGAATCCCACGCGAATCTTTCATTATTGGTTTTCTTTGCCAAGCCCAAAACGACTTTGTCGTTCAATCCGAGGTTAAGAACAGTGTCCATCATTCCCGGCATTGAAGCTCTTGCGCCTGAACGAACGGAAACGAGAAGAGGATTTTCCTTGTCGCCGAATTTCATCTTCATAATCTTTTCGACGTGCGCAACGCCTTTAATTACTTCAGGCTCAATCATTGCTTTGGTTTTTGCGTCGCCTAATCCATAATATTTATTGCAAACTTCTGTTGTAATCGTAAATCCGGGAGGAACGGGAACGCCGATTCTATTCATCTCCGCGAGGTTTGCTCCTTTGCCTCCGAGAAGATTTTTCATTGAAGCTTTTCCTTCGGCTTTTTTATTCCCGAATAAATAAACGTACTTGGGCGCTTTTGCTTTTTTTGCCTTCGTACTTTTCTTGGGTGTAGCTTTTTTAGTAGCCATTATCTGACCTCCATTATTAATTAATGTTTAATTGTAAAAATTTCACAAACTCATTCTCATCTTTCAGAACAAGTTTAATCCTTATAAAATATATGTCGATATCATCCAGTTCTTTTGAAAAATTAATTAGTTTTACGGCGTCCTTTTCCGTTATGATAACCGAATAAGCGTTTGTTTCGTAAAACTGTTTTCTGATTTTTTGAACGTCCTTATTTTCATAGTTTTTATGGTCCTTAAAAATCAGTCTGTTTGTAACGTCAATTCCCACGCTCTTGAGCGTGTATAGAAACGACTCCGGTTTTGCAATTCCCGCAACCACCAAACTTTTCTGTCCCGTGAACTCCTCAACCGGGAAATATTTGTAATCCTTAACGTCAAACAATCCTTCGATTTCGTAATGCGCGTAAAAAACTTTTTTCCCGTCGAGAATCTTCATCACGTTTTCCGGAATCTTTTTCTCAACGGAAAACTTTCTGTTGATGATTACCGCGTCGGCTCTTTTCAGCGATGAAATCGGTTCGCGAAACAATCCCGACGGAAGGGGCAGCTTATCAAGCGGCGAACCGTCAAGCAGAAAATCCTGATCGAGTAGAACTACGTCCGCGTTTCTCCCGATTCTTCTGTGCTGGAAAGCGTCGTCGAGAACAATCGTATCAATCTCCGCGGCTTCAATAAGTTTTAACGCGCCTTCCACTCTATCTTCGCAAACCGCAGCCGGGACTTTTGTATTATGCACTTCAAGTATAATCTCATCTCCGCAATTGCTCACGTCGCAATTAAAAACGCTTCCGTCGAAAACAAGTTTGAAACCTTTCGACTTTCTCCCGTAGCCGCGGCTTAATATTCCCGGACGCTTCCCGAGACGCCGGAGCAGTTTAACCAGGTAAATCACAGTCGGAGTTTTTCCCGTACCGCCGACGGTTACATTGCCGACCGAAACAACTTTTACGGGAACGTTAACGCTTTTTAAAATTCCGTTATCATAAAACAGATTACGTATCCGGGCAATTATCCCGAAAAGAAACGAAAAAGGTAAAAGCGCTATTCTCAAGAGTTTCAGCAATTTGTTTCAACCTCTCTCTGTAATTCTTTCAACTTCTTCTCCGTTTCCTTTATCAATAAATTTGTTTCATCAAACGTTAGATTATTTTTTACCGTAATCGGTTCCGAAAATTGCAGAACGACCTTTGAAAAAGGAAGCGGCAGTTCAAACTTATCCCAGCTCGAAAAAACTTTTTTCTTCTCACAGCAAACCGCTGCAAGAAGCAGCGGGGCGCCGGTTTTCTTTGCAAGGACAACCGCGCCTGCTTTCATTTTTTCAGGGGGACCTGTCGGTCCGTCGGGAGTAATCGCAATCGAATAACCTTCTTCAATTTTCTTCCGCATAAGCTCCAACGCTTCTTTGCCTCCGATATGGCTCGACCCGCGAACGACATTATATTTCCACGATTCCAGAACTCTTGTCAGAATTTCGCCATCCTTGCTTCTGCTAACCAATGCTGCAAAGTTTTTGCCTCCGAAGTAATTCCAAGGTATCAGCATCTTTCCGTGCCAAAAAGCCGCAATAAAGTTCCGCTTCGATTCGAGCAAATCTTTAACCGGTTTTTCATTTGCTAATTCTATTTTAACGCTATAACAAAGAACAGATATAACTTTCGGGAGAAGCAGATTCCCGAGTTTATGTAATATTTTTTTTTTAATCTCTTTAAGCCTCATTTATTTCCGACAAAATATTTGCCGCCAAATCAACTTTCGATTCATTTTCACCGAGCGTTTTTTTTACGCTTTTCAATTCTTCTTTAAGTTTGAAAATTTTCTCATCGTCCCGAAGATAATTTGCAACAACGGCGTGAATCTTTTCGGCGTTTACTTCATCTTGAATCAGTTCTTCAACAATTTTTTTATCCGTAACAATATTAACAAGCGAAAGCGAGTGCAGACTCACTAATTTTTTCGCTATCAAGTATGTCAGGCGACTTGTTTTATAAACTACAATAAAGGGAAGATTAAACAAACCGGCTTCCAACGTTGACGTTCCCGATTTAATAATACCGAACTTTGAATATTTCATCAGCTCGTAGTTTTTTCCGACAACAATTCTAACTTCCAAATCGGGAACTATCGATTGATAAAAATCCAAACTTAGATTTTCCGTCGCCGAAATAACAACCTGCAAATTAAATTCTTCGGATAGATTCTTTCCCGCCTTCGTTAATTCCGGCAACATCAGTTTAACTTCGTGCTCGCGGCTTCCGGGCATAATCAAAAGTATTTCTTTATCCGGCTCGAGAGAATTCTCCTTAAAAAATTCTTCTCTCGAAAGGAACTTATAATTATCAATTCTTTCCATGAGAGGGTGCCCGACAAATTCCGCCTTGATTCCGTACGACTTAAAAAAATCAACTTCAAAAGGAAAAACCACAAAGAGACGATCAATCAGTTTTTTCATCTTCTTAACTCTCTGTTTTCCCCAAGCCCAAAGCTGCGGCGATATGTAATACAACACCCTAATATTCCGCTTCTTCAGTTTTTTTGCAAAGTTAAGATTAAATCCCGGATAATCAATCAGGACAACCGTTTTAATTTTTCTCTCTTCAATTTTTGCAAGCAACTCCTTTTGAACCTTAAAAATAAAGGGCAAATGCTTCAGCACTTCCGTAATTCCGAGAAAAGAAAAATCTTTAATATGATAAAACGCTTCCATTCCGGCGGCGGTCATCAAATCTCCCCCTACTCCGGAAACGCGAATGCCCGGGTCAAGAAGTTTCAACTTCTTAATTAATTCCGCTCCGTGCATATCGCCCGAAACTTCGCCCGCTATTATCAAAATTTCTTTGCTCAAATTATCTGCTCAAAAAATAAAATAACATTAAAATTACAGTTACCGAAAAGAACGCAAGCAACGAATCTTTTTCCGACTTCAATCCTTTGGCGATATCAAACTCCGGCTGAACTACATTTTTGTTTTTGTAGGATGAAAGACGGGGAATAAATCTCGGAACGTTTTTGACATAATCCTCAAAATCTTTACCGAAGGTTTTGCGCAAATATTTTTCTTCTCCCCAGATGATAACTCTGTATTGAAAGTAAAAGTAAACAAAAGCTACAATCTGTAAATAGGGAAAAAGCGCCATAGACATAATTCCGATTCCGGTATAAAGCAGAATGTTGCCGAGATAAAGAGGATTGCGCACATGAGCAAACGCTCCCGACACAACCAAATAAGTCCCGCCCGGGTCGCCTGTGGTTCTTGTTTCGCTTCCCGCAACGCTGACGCCCCAAAGCCTGAAAAACTCGCCGAGCAGACTAATAAAAAATCCGACGACCAAACTCAACGGAGTCGCCTGCTGGAAATAAAGCATCACCAATAAAAAAGGTATCGGAGTATAGCTTCTGTATTTAAAAATAAATTTTGATAATTTTTCCATTTCTCATCCTTGTTTATAAACTTCTAATCTTTTCAAAACCGCCTGATGTCTTTTCTTTAACTTCTTTTTATTAATTAATTCGTCAACTCGCTTAAGAACATCCGAGAAATCGCGAAACGGGAAATAA
>JALWEC010000070.1:1064-1707 GCA_027036655.1 Melioribacteraceae bacterium | reverse complement strand
TCCGGATTGTTAAAATAATATTCGTTGTTGTGATTTAAAATAATCGAACCGTCAATTTTAACGAGCCAGTCAAAATTATTGACCGCGCTTTTCCGGTTTAATGAAAGTCCTGCGGAGAGATAGCCGTCATCATCGTTAAAAATATTATAACCTACGCCGAAAGTCATTTCGCTGATATTCAATATTGTTGAAGCGCTTACGCTTGTATTCAACACCATATCGAATGTAGTTTCGTTCCCGCCTAAGTCCTGAGCCGTATTAAGCTCGGTTTCAATTCCGTTGACGCGCAATCCCATATTGAAAAGGAGAGGATAATTAAATCCGAAACCGGCAACAATTTTATCAGAGAGCGGAACAGCCGCGCTGAAAGAAGAAAATCCGCCCGCAAGTCCGGCGCTTGCGGAATTAACTTGCGTGTAATTAGTTGTCGGCTGATTGTAGATAAACATTGTTGTGTCTTTCAGGTAATCATCGGTTGCCGAGCTGATCATAGAGTTATCGATAAAATCCGACATTCCGATTCCGAAACGGTAATCGACATTTGAGTAAGCTGACTTTAAGAAACTCAGCTCCGCGGGATTTCCGAAAACCGCAGCCGACTTATTCATCAATGTAGGCGAAATCATTCCACCGGTCATTCCGC
>JALWEC010000070.1:0-1054 GCA_027036655.1 Melioribacteraceae bacterium | reverse complement strand
AAAATGATAAGTTCAGATTCATCTCACCGCCGTTGAATCGCGATAATTCAGGCGTGGGCGTTTGCGCGAATGAGGAAACTGCCGCCGCCATTATTCCAAACAATATTACGGTTATTTTTTTCATCAGAAATTGACTCCAATTGAAAATCTTGAAGTGTTCGCCAACTGCTCAAGAACGTAAGCGTAATTTGCCAATACCTTTAGCCCTCCGAGTCCGTATGCAAAACCAACGCCGAAGCTGTATTTTTCGTCAGGCAGTGAATTGATGAACTGCTGAGTTCCCGCGCGGAAAGAAATAATATCGAAAACGGTATATTCCGCGCCGAAGCGAATTACATTTATTTCATCTTTCAATATTGCAGGCTGGTAATCGCCGTTTACGATAAAGCCGGTATGCGAATTAAACGAAAAACCCGCGATTGTTTTAACAGGCATTGCTTCATTATATTCCCCGCGGGCAGGATTCAATGTATTTTTGTTTTCCGAATTCCAATAAAACGGCGACAAAATATCTTTCACAACTAATCCGAGCGTTACTGATTTTGTCAAGGAATATTTTACTCCCAAGTCCATTCCAAAACCGTTCCCGCTTCCGAAGATTTTGTTTTGTTCTCCTTCGGTAATCTCGCCGTTATCAAAGACCGTGTAATCACCTGCGCTGAAATTATTCTTCCCGAAAGAAGCGTAACGGTATTTTAAGTTTGCTCCCACAGTTAAGTCGCCCAATTCCCTCGCGTAACCGGCAACAAAGGTAAGTTCCTTCAATGCGGCATCGCCCGAGTAAATTAACCCCGCGCCAACCGCATCCTTCTTCCCAATGGGGATAACGGCGCCGAGCGAGCTGTATGGGATAATTCCAAGCTGATTTATATAATTAAAATCGATTTTTATCTTCTCCGAAGCAACCAATCCGCCGGGATTCCAAAACACGGAGTTTGCGTCGTCGGACTGTGCCGTAAACGCGTTTCCCATTCCCGAGGCGCGAGTTCCAAATCCCAAATCCACAAAGCTGCCCGAGATTCCGGAAAGCTCCTGTCCGAACATCGTAACCGAA
>JALWEC010000069.1:589-1708 GCA_027036655.1 Melioribacteraceae bacterium | reverse complement strand
TTCGGAACTTCTTGTTAAGCTTTTGGGAGATAAAGGCAAGCATGTGCGGAGCGCCGTCGGCGTAAACGAACTTCCGATAAATGTCGCCGTGGAAATTGAATTGATAGTTGAAATTTGAGCTGTGTAATATCTTAAAATTCATTTGTTTATTTTCTCTCGAAATTACAGATTTGAAGATTCGGGAACATAGCTGTTTACTATCAAGATAACATTCTCGTTGACTTCAGTAAACATTGCCGACTTCAATAAACATTGCTATTAACGTCAGTAAAAATTGTCTCTGACTTTGTTGTTCCTTATTATAGTCAACGGAAGAGAATTAAAAAAGTTTTTTGGCTTTAGCCTCATTAGGATTTTTTTAGTTGGGCTAAAGTTCAAGGAAAAAATTGAATTATTATTCGTCGGCTAAAGCCGATGGGAATATCTGATTATTTCAATTAGTAATTCATTAAGTAAATTTGTTTTACTTAAAATAATTTTATAGAAGGCTTTGTATAACCCCGTAATAAGTCATTCTGATCTTCCGCCAAGGCGGAGCGGGAGAAGAATCTAAAAACCGATAATTTCACCGAATTTAGAGATATTTCGGACGGTTTACACTTCGCCTTGGCGGACTCAATATGACAAATTTAGATTATGCAAAGGTCTCTATAACACACTTTATAACACTTTTTGAAAATATCCCTACCTAAATTTACTACAAATTAATTTTTTTCTTTCTCATAAATTATTATATGCGTATATTTGCATATATACATATAGGAGATTAAAATGAACTTTGTAAATGTTTTTAAAACATTAGGTGATGAAACAAGATTACGCCTGTTGAATCTTTTTTTGCAGAGCGGTAAAAAGATTTGTGTCGGTGAAATGGTTAACGCTTTAGAACTTCCGCAATATCAGATTTCTCGCCATCTGACCATGTTGAGAAATTTGGATTTGGTTAAAACCGAACGAGAAGGGACATGGATTTACTATGAGGCAAATTGGGAAGCGTCTCAATGCGTAAGCGATCTATTTAATGTTGTAAAAAAACATTTCAAAGTCAGATTTCCCGAAGACATTGAACGGCTGAATGCCCGATTGGAGTTAAGAGAAGGGGACTATTGCGTAATTGGG
>JALWEC010000069.1:0-579 GCA_027036655.1 Melioribacteraceae bacterium | reverse complement strand
TTCAATGTACGAAGCAAAACATAAACCTAAAAAAATGAAAGAAGTAAAAAGTGTTAAAAAATAAATTTAAGAGGTATCAAAATGAAGAAAATTAAAGAAAGCATACTGTTGGCTATTGTTGCAGTTCTGGCTTTTAGTTTTTCAACACCAGCACAGAAGTTGTTCCCGCACCCGCCGCTGTTCGGTTTTCCGGCTAAAACCCTGCCGCAGAGCCATTGGGTGTTAAGAGGATATTGGATTAATAACAATTATGACAAAATGTGGAACGGAACTGAATCTAAAATGATTGACACTCCTGAGAATATAAGTTTTTCCACAAATGTTTACTGGGGTAAAGTGCGGTATGGAATAACAAGCAACTTAACGTTAATTATGAATGTACCTTATGTGCAAAAATCGTTTAAGAAAAGCGGAATTGAAAAATCCGGAATCGGATTGGGCGACATTATCGGGGCGCTTCTTTATAAATTTTATCATAACAAAAAAGAGAAGTTTCTTTTATCGGGATTACTCTTTACCAAAAGTCCGACAGGTAAATATCAGAATATCGGCTCATCCGAGATGCCTTTGGGCACAGGC
>JALWEC010000068.1 GCA_027036655.1 Melioribacteraceae bacterium | reverse complement strand
ATCAAGATGTGAATTAAAGAAGAAGGAAATTCTCGGAGCAAAACTGTCAACGTCCATTCCTCTTTCAATGCAGCTTTCGATATAAGCAAAGCCGTCGGCGAGCGTATAAGCAAGCTCTTGCGCTGCGGTAGAGCCGGCTTCGCGTATGTGGTAACCGCTGACGGAAACAGGATTCCACTGGGGAACTTCGTTCGTCGTAAATTCAATCATGTCAGTAATAATTCGCATGGAAGGAGTGGGAGGATATATATATTCTTTCTGGGCAATATATTCTTTCAAGATGTCGTTCTGTAATGTGCCGCGAAGTTTATCAAAACTAACGCCCTGCTTTTTAGCCACAGCGAGATAAAACGCAAATATCATTGCGGCGGGAGAATTAATCGTCATCGAGGTTGAAACCTTGTCAAGAGGAATTCCATCAAACAAAATTTCCATATCTTCAAGGGAGGAAATTGCAACGCCGCAAATACCTACTTCCCCTTTGCTCATATCGGCGTCGGCGTCCCAGCCCATAAGCGTCGGCAAATCGAACGCAACCGAAAGTCCCGTCTGCCCGTTTTTCAGCAAATACTTAAATCTGCTGTTAGTATCTTCAGGCGTGCCGAATCCCGCGAACTGCCGCATCGTCCAAACTTTTCCTCTGTACCCGTTCGGGTGAACTCCTCGGGTAAAGGGAAACTGTCCCGGAAAAGCGAGCTTCTCCATGTAGTCGAATTCGGGAATATCATCCGGCGTGTAAAGGGGATTAACTTCTTCGCCCGATACGGAAGTAAACTTCAGACCGTTTTCTTTAGCATTTTTTAACGCTTCAAGATATTCTTCTTTTGCCTTTTTAAATTTTTCATGTGGGTTCATTTATTCCTCGATTCCTTTTTTATAATATTTGAAAAAATAAATAAGAATTTACTTTCTCCCAAATTTTTTGTCTAATTCGCTCAGCGAGATTTTAACAATTATAGGTTTATCGCAAGGCGAGCTGTACGGATTTGAAGTCGCGAACAACTGATCGACAAGAGATTTCATTCTGGCAGAAGTCAGATTCTCCTCTAACCCGGACGCCGCGAATTGCGCATATATTTCAGCGAATTTCTCTTTGTTCAATTTATTCTTTTCTTGCTTGCTCATTTTAAGCGTTTCATCCAGAATGCCGAGTAGTGTTTTAACTTCCGAGCCTAATTTAACCTCGGAAGGAACTCCGGTAATTGAAATTGTCGAATTGCTGAAATATCTAATTTCAAAACCTACGGCGGCAAAGTATTTATCGTTTTCCTGCAAAATCTTGAACGCCTCTTTTCCGATTCTTAGCGTCTGTACAAAAAGGAGCTGCTGGGAAAAAGGCATATTGGAAGATAGCGCAGAAAGGGCTTTTTCATAAATAATTCTGACGTTAGCCGGATAAGCGTCGATAATCATCAGTCCGCTCTTAATCTGAGTTAGAATATACTTGTTATGAAGATTTACAACAAAATTGCTATCGTTGCTCTCGGTTTCGGCGTTCCGTTCGGAATATTTATGCTCAACCTCCCGCTGTGTTTTATCCGCCGCAAAAGGATGCGTAATCACATTATCCTTTTCTTCCGAGCCGAGTTCTTTTTCAATCTCGCCGAAAAGTAAATCCAATTCATTTTCTCCAATTCCCGCACCGCCTTTTTTTGTAGTCGCTGCGTTAGACGGTTTATTAGGAGTTCCCTTTTTAATTTTGTTCTCAAACATCGCGTTCATTGCGGGAAGCGTATCGTAGCTTCCGAGACTTTTTTTTATTACAGCATTAACGAGAAGATAAATTTCCTTTTCATCATAGAACTTTACTTCTTGCTTTGTCGGATGAATGTTAACGTCGGTTTTTTCCGGATCAATATCAATAAAAAGAATAAAGAAAGGATATTCCCCTTTCGATAAAATATTTTGATAAGCCGAAAAAACCGCGTGGTTAATCGATTTGTTCTTTACATACCGTCTGTTTACAAAGAGATGCTGGTCGAATTTGCTGTCGGTAAGGAAAGTCGGCTTTGAGATAAAACCGGAAACCTCAATAAAATCAACCTGTTCATAGACCTCGACAAGCATCTCCAAAAAGTTTTCTCCGTAAATTTCTTTCATCCTCGACGATAAATTACTCTTTAAAAAATTCATCTGAAGTTTATCGTCAACAAAGTATTTAAAATTTATCTCGGGATAAGCCAAGGCAAAGTATTTAACAATATTGGAAATTCTTTTTAACTCGGTAGCGTTTGTTTTAAGAAAGTTTTTACGAGCGGGAACATTGTAAAAAAGGTTTTTAACCGTTACGGTTGTTCCTTTTGCCGCTGCTACTTTCTCGGTTTCAAACTCAGTCTCGCTCGTAAAATAAAGCCTCGTGGCAACGTCTTCGTCAGCCGTTCGGGATTTTATTTCCACCTGGCTGACCGCGGCTATTGAACTTAACGCTTCGCCGCGAAATCCAAACGAACCTATTTTTTCCAAATCAGCCGCCGACTTAATTTTACTCGTAGCATGCCGAATAACCGAAAGCCTCAAATCTTCTTCGTTCATCCCTTCGCCGTCGTCTGTAACGCTGAGCAATTTCTTCCCGGCGTCTTTTACGGCAACGGTAATATTTTGCGCTCCGGCGTCAATAGAATTTTCGACAAGCTCTTTTATCACGGATTCCGGACGCTGAACAACCTCGCCGGCTGCGATTTTATTATATACTTCCGACGGAAGCAAATTTATTTTATTTTTATTTTCGTTCATTCATTCTGCTGTAATATTTTACAATAAATCCGTTCTGTTTTTCTTCGTCTGTTTGAGTAAAGTTATCAATAAATTTCAAAGGGAAAAAGGCGTCCCCGTGGAAGTCCCCTTCAACAAAGGACAATATCAATTCATCCGCATCCGGAATTGTATTTTCAAAGACTTCCGCGCCTCCGATTATAAAAACTTTATCCGATTCTCCGGAAGCAATATTCAGCGCCATCTTCATCGAATCGGCGAATTTAACGTTTCCGTAATCTTTTCTTTTTCCCCGCGTCAACACAATATTTGTTCTCCTTTCCAAAGGACGTTTTAACGATTCAAAAGTTCGTCTTCCCATTATTACGGGAAAACCGGTTGTCGTATGCTTAAAATGAGCAAGCTCTTCTGGAATATTCCATGGCATTTTACCTTGACGTCCGATAACTCCGTTTTTCCCAAGCGACGCTATTACTATTTTTTTTAAATGCCCCAAAGAACAAATTACCGGCTTATCCAGGGCGGAGTAAGATTAAGTTTTCCCAATTTTTCTTCAAATTCAATTCGTTCAAGACTTTTAACAAGCGCGCCCGATTCGTTTTTCCGCAGCCAGCCGAATTCTTCCGCAAGCTCAATCGCAGTATCATTACTCTCGGCAATAAGCTCTTTTAAAATCTTCATCTCGCTTGCCGAAAAATCTGTCGCCCCGAACGTAAAATCCATAAACGCCTCCCAAGTCAACGGGACCCATTTGCTCACAATCTCTTCGCCGATTATTTGCGCGTATTTCCGGATTTCCAACTGAGCGTGTTTTTCCATACGCAATTTCAAAAAGTGAAGAAGATTGTGAAGATCAACTTTCCAATATGCTTCGGTGTATGTCGATAACGGCAAATCCTTGCGTGCCTGCTCGCGGGCAACTCCAAGCTCAACGCGTTTTTCGTAGATTTCACGCAAAGTTTGATGAAGCTGTTTCTCTTGCTTGCTTAACTCAACTCCTAATTTTTCATCGACAAATCCCGAACTTCCCTGCTTGTTATCCTTTGCCTGGAATCTCCACTCGCCCGGCAGCGTTTCCTGCGCGGAATCGATAGCGACCGAATAACGCGTGGAATACTCGTTAACGTTTGCCGTTCTGTGGCGAATCCATTGCCGCCACGCGTCCATCGGGATTCGCACATGCAATTTTATTTCGCACATTTCAAACGGCGTCGTATGTTTGTGCCGCATTAGATAACGAATCAAACCTCTGTCCTGCCTGACTTTTTTTGTTCCCTTTCCGTAGGAAACTCTCGCCGCTTGCACAACAGCTTCGTCGGACCCCATGTAATCTATAACGCGAATAAATCCGTCGTCTAAAACTTTAAATTTTTTCCCGAGAATTTCGTCCAATGCGGGAACGCGGACTGACTCCAATCTTTCAAACTCTTCTGCCATTTAATTCTCCAAAATCATATTAGATATTTTACGCGCCGCTATTTTTAAACCTTCAACGGAATTTGCTTTGGCTTTCTTTTCAGAACCGAAAAGCTCCGTTAAGGAAATCACAACCGCTTTATTATTTTTTAAATCAATTTCCGATTTACCCGCGACAAAAAAGATTCGCTCAACGCTTTCGGTAAATTTCTCAATCACAACGGAAGGCGCTTTCCCATCTAAAGTTGTCGCATCCAACTTACCTTCTCCGGTTAACAAAAAATCAGGACGAGCGATGGAATTTAACCCGAGAACTTCCTCGATAAACTTCTTAGCGCCGATAACTTCAACATCGTCTGCAAGAAGTTTAAAGCCCGCCGCTATTCCTCCGGCTGCGCCCGATAAACCTTCCGCGGATTTTACATGCAGCAACCGCAAGATGTTTTTAAATCCTTTCTCCAATATTTCGATAGCGGAATCGCCGGCGCCTTTCTGCTTTGCGAAAGTTCGGACGCTTCCTTTTTCACCGATTAGCGGGTTATCAACATCCGCCACAAAAGTTATTTTAAACGGAAATTTCAAATCACGTTTGTTGTATGAAATTCTGTCCGCGCGAGAGAAAAACTTCGGCTCTACCGGAATATATTTCGCGAAATGGAAAAGACGGACGCCGAACTCGGACAACGCTCCCAAACCTAAGTCTTGCGTCGCCGAGCCTCCAAGTCCGATTACGACTTCCTTAACATCAACTTCACCGGAAAGCGCAACCGTTCTGATTTGCTTTAACAATTGCCCCAAACCGCGAGATGTCAGCTCCAACGGGTTTCTCTTTTCCGGAGCGACGATTTCAAGTCCGAGCGCCTTTGCCGACTCGACAAAAACCCTTTTCCTTTCTTTGTCAAACTCGACAAAAACGTTCAGTTTCCTTTCCGATTGGTAAGGATAATCGATTTCAAATTTCATGCTCTCGGTGGCAAATCTAACTTTTACAACTTCAAGAAAACCGTCGCCTCCGTCTGACAAAGGGAATGAAGTTAAAGAAAAATTTCCCGGAAGAATTTTTTCCATTTCCGTTTTAAGAATTTCGGCTATCTTAACCGAAGATAAATTTTCCTTAAAACTGTTGGGCGCTATTA
>JALWEC010000067.1 GCA_027036655.1 Melioribacteraceae bacterium | reverse complement strand
CTTCAAGATAATACAAACCTCCGTAGAGATGCGATTTATAATAGGAAGTCCTAAGTCCGAAACTACTCGGGAAAATCATTTTCTTTTCAATCATACGAATATTTTCTTTAATATCTCCCGTTATTACAATCTCTAAAGTTTCGTCAAAATAAGGCTCAAGTGATTCAACCATTTCATACTCGGCGCCGTATTTCTCCAGCAGTTCGGGGATTAAAGAATTATGCTCGGTGTAATAAATTTTATCCGCATGACAAAGCGCGAATTTGGAAAGCGTGTTTTCCGCAAGGCGGACAGCTTTTTTTGTATAACGAAGCGGGACATAGGAAGCGTAATAGATTTTATTGTCGGTGTGCGATTTAATCATAGAGCCGTCGAGTGAAATTAACGGCGTTTCCAAGTTAATTTCATTCGCGTAATCTACAAGCGCCTTGTGCAGCCTTCCGCTGGCAAATGTAAATCTTACATCATGCTCTGTTTTGAGAGTGTGAATCAACTCTTTTGCTTCAGTCGAAATTTCACCTTCGTTATTAAGCAAAGTTCCGTCAAGATCAAAAACAACTAATTTTAAATTTTTAAGTTTTTCTTTAAATTCCATTTTTCAGCAAATTCTCTACTATTAATAAATCCAAATTGTAAAAATACAAAACTTTTACAGCAAAAATCATACAAAAGATTCCCGAGTTATTTCCCACGTTTAACAAGCTGGACATAGACACAAGTTAAACATTGGAGGTTTTAAAAACCTAGGAGTATAATGAGAGGGGCTTTATCCGTCGAGGAATAGTTCTCGACAGCAAAGAATTTAAAGCGTCATTACGAGGAGTGGAACGACGAAGTAATCTCACTAAAAAACAAACTATTGCCGAATATTAAAAACCGGTTTTATTGCTAAAGTTGAATATTCCGGAGTCCGTCTAGGCGGAGCCACGTCAATCCCGACAAGTCGGAATTGTCTCGCAATGACGGTTTGTTTATTTCAGCATCCGTTTTCCACGATAGTCAACTAATCCTCTATGTTTCTTAAATTGGGGACTATTAACGTAAACGTCGTTCCTTTGCCCTTTTTGCTCTTAACTGTAATTCTTCCGTGCATAATATCTACATACTTTTTTACCAACGCCAAGCCGAGACCGTTCCCTTCGAACTTTCGTTTGTATCCCTGTTCTTCCTGAGAAAAAGCGGAAAATATTTGAGGCAGATATTCTTCCGAAATTCCAATTCCGGTATCTTTAATTTCAAACAAGGCTTCATCGTGTGATTTGGCGGAGAGAATTATCGTAACCCCACCTTCATTTGTATATTTAATAGCGTTATCAATTAAGTTAACTACCGTTTGTAAAAAAGCATAACCGTCGGTAAAGATTTTTAATTTTTCAGTTTCACGTATAAATTCAAAGTCGAGTTTCTTTACCTTAGCCGCTTGTTTATACTCGGAGAAAACATTTTCAACCTGTTTAACCAAATCAACTTCTTCATTGACCGAATGATAAGTTCCGGTTTGAAGTTCCGTCATATTAAGGATTAAATCCACAGTCCTAATAATTCTTCTGCTGGAGGAATCAATGCTTGAGAATGCCATTTCCATCTCTTCGTCAATGTTCTCGCCGAGCTCCATCTTCAGCAAAGAAATAAAATTCAGCACTACATTTAACGGACTTCTAATCTCGTGAGACATCTGCGCAAGGAAATCTGTCTTAATTTTTTCTGACGCTTCGGCTTTCTGCCTGGCTTGAATTAACTCTTCAACCATCATCTTCCGTTCGGTAATATCGGAAACCGCCCCGACTACGCCTACAACTCGTTGTTTTTCCTTGCTCCAAATCGGTTCCCCTTTACTTTTGACCCAGATAAGAGAACCGTCCTTTCTGAAAATTCTTACTTCCGCAATTCCAATACGATTATTCAAAATATTACTCGCGGATTCCTTCTCGATTAAATAGTCATCAGGATGAACAATGCTTCCCCAATCCCCTCTCTTCCTAAATTCTTCCAACGAATAGCCGGTTATTTTCTCAAAAGAATCGGAAGCCCAGACTGTTGTAATATTACCACTATCATCAATTTCACTTTCAAAAATATAATCCGTAGTTAGTTTTGAAATAAGTTTGTACTTTCTTTCGCTTTTTATTAGGTCAAGCTCCACGGCTTTTCTTTTGGAAATATCTACCGCTGAACCGAGAGCAGCGTTTTTGCCTTTCCAAGTGATCTTTGAAGCTGAGAAATTTATCCAAATTCCTTTGCCCGATTTATTAAGAATCATAAATTCATAGCTTTCGGGAACTCTGTTTCCCTTGATGCGCATTTGCCCCCGTTTTTTAACAACTTCCCTGAAATCGGGGTGTACGACACTCCAAAAGTTCATCTTCAGCAGTTCTTCCGACGAATAACCGGTTATGCGTTCAGTCGTTTTATTTACATACAGAAATTTCTCTCTATCGAACACAAAGATAGCCGCCGTAGTCGTGTCTGTCAGCGTTCTGAAAACTTTCTCGTTTTCCCTTACTTTCTCTTCGTTTTCAATTTGTTTCGTAATATCCTCGAAGAGAACCAAAAAAGCGTTTTTCCCCTCAAATTTGACGGGAGTAGCGGAATTTCTCACAAAAATGGTTTTCCCGTCCATTCGAACAAACTTTTCAATCACCGTCCCGACGCCCTTTCCCGTTTCGGCCATTTTCTTAATTCTTTCTTCTGCAAGGTCAAGATAATCAGGGTGAACAAAAGAAGAAGGAGGCTTGGATAAAAATTCCTCTTTTGAAGTAGCATTACCAATCTTGAGAGCGGCATTGTTTACATATAAAAACTTACCCTCGGAATGAATAACAATTCCGAAAAGAGACGACTCAATTATATTCTTAAAATCTTCCTGGGAACGTTTTAATTCCTGTTCGGTAATTTTTCGTTTGGTAATATCTCTGCCGAGAACTACAAGTCCCTTGCGCGTTCCGTCGTCATTAAACAGAGGCACTTTAATGACTTCAAAGATTTTTTCTCCGCCTTCGACCAAAGGAATAGTTTCTTCGGCAATTGAAAGTTCCTTTTTAGCCCAGGCTGCCTCGTCAGTTCTTATACAATTCAAAAACGACTCCTTATAAATAGGGTCGGTATATTCGGCAAGTTCGGCGTCGGTTTTCCCGTAATAATCAACATTTTCCAATCTAAAAAGTTTTAAATCGGCTTCGTTAGCCGTCAGCCATCTTCCTTCCCCATCCTTAAAACAGATGATATCGGGAGTTGAATTTATTAGAGTTAAGAGTCTCTCTTCGCTTTCCTTAACTTTTTCTTCAGCTATTTTACGTTCGGTAATATCTATTGTTGACGCAATAATTTCAATTACTTCTCCATTCTCTTCTTTTATCGGGAAAGCAATAGTTTCGAAAAATTTTGTTTTTCCCTCTGCATTTTTCAGCTTGGCAAAAATCGACTGAGGCTCTTTTGTATCTATAACTTTTTTAACGACACAATTTTCACAAATATCATTATTGTTCTGATAAACCTCATAACACTTCCGCCCCAGTATATCGTCTTGTTTTAAACCTTTTGTTTCTAACAAATGTTTATTTGTTAATAAAATTTCAAAATTATTGTTAACTAAGTGCATAGGATAAGGAGTAACGTCAAAGATTGTTCGCAGTTTATTTTCGGCCTTTTCAAGTTCGGTAACATCCGTAACAACAACCAATACTTCATTTTCGCCTTTGTAAACAAATCTTGTCGAAAATGAATTTTCTTTACCATCAATAACTAATTTATAATTGAACTTTACCGGCTTTTTGTTCTTTAACACGAAGTCAATATTCTTTGCGGATTCTTCCGCAACATCGGCGGGCAGTACATCAAAAATACTTCTACCGATAAAATTTTCCGGTTCTTCATAAAGCACGTTTGTTTTTTCACCGGGGACATTATAAAAAACAAATTCATATTTATCGTTAATCACAAAAAGAAGGTCGGGAATTGCCTGGAGAACAGCATCGTTAAATTCCTTCTTTAATTTCAGTTCATTTTCCATCTTGTATTTTTCCGTAACATCCCTGAATACAAGAACAGCTCCGGTAATATTACCATCTTTGTCAATAATAGGAGCAGCGCTATCGGCTATCTGGTGTTCGTCCCCGTTCTTCGGAACAAGTATAGTGTGATTGGCAAGACCGACTACAATTCCCTCCTTAAAAACCCTATCGACCGGATTTTCAACCTTACGACGCGTAAAACTATTAATAATATTAAAAACTTCGGGAAGTTCCTTACCTTCGGCTTCTTCTTCTTTCCATCCGCAAAGTTCCTCGGCAATCGAAGTCATTTTTACAACGCGCCCATTGTTATCCGTTGTAATTACGGCGTCTCCGATACTATAAAAAGTTGCCCTTAACTCACTCTCCTTTTCTTTAAGTTCAATCTCAATATTTTTTCTTCTTGTAATATTGACTACAAATACGGAAACCCCGATTATTTCGCCCGCTTCATCTTTGATCGGCGAATAATGATCCTCCCAGTATGAGCGGTGTTCGTCATCCCCATATTCTTCTTCCAAAATAAAGGATTCGCCGTTAACAACTCGGTCAAAATTATGTTTGGCTTTTTTTCTGTCGTCTTCTCTTGGAATATAATCGAGCATACTTTTCCCGATTTCAATATCTTTTCCCCAAATAAGCTTCATTGTATTCTTATGGGATTTTGAGAAGGAAGTATATTTGTAATTTTTATCAAGGGAAAAAACTATTAAGTTTTTCTGCGCGTCAATTACGTCCTGCAGAATTTGTCCGGAATTGTGCGAAATACTTTCGTTTTTTGAGTTTTGGTTTTTCTCTTTCATCTTAAATAGTGATTTTTTTAAGAACAAATGTTTTATTTTAAATATTAATTTAATAAATATTATAAAAAAAACAACGTAATGGTCTTATTATGAATAGCAACGAGAAAGAACGATTTGATGAATTGTGGCGCGTGATGCAGCGACTGCGTAAAGAGTGCCCGTGGGACAAGGAACAGACGCACGACTCGATAAAAGCCGCCACTTTGGAAGAAACATACGAAGCGGTTGAAGCTATCGACAACAAAGATTACGACGCTCTGCGGGACGAACTCGGAGATATGCTTCTTCACATTGTGTTCCATTCGGTAATTGCCGAAGAAAACAATGAGTTTAAGCTGACCGACGTGATTAAAGGAATTACGGAAAAGTTAATCAGAAGGCACCCTCATATTTTCGGCGATGTAAAAGTTAAAGACAGTAAAGAAATTGAGAAAAATTGGGAAGCAATTAAA
>JALWEC010000066.1 GCA_027036655.1 Melioribacteraceae bacterium | reverse complement strand
TTAACCGTTACAGGACAGTTCGGCGCGGGAAATTCTTCAAGAGATATTTCAAATTATCGTTCCTATTCGGGCGTTATATCCGCATACTGGAACATTTATCCTTAAAAGGAGTTAATTAAAAAAAACTAAACAATTAATATTTTCTCTCGATTATATTGAAAAGAAAATAACAATCATAAAATGATAGAAATCAGAATATCAAATACCGCGGCGGTTCAACTGCTTGTTGACAGAATCGAAAACGAGTTTAAGTCTCGCATTAAGATTGGAATATATAATCCAGGCTTAACGCTGGACGAACTTCCGTTTAACGAACTGTTTGATCTTGCTGAAATCGCCGCGTTTGACCTGGTTTCTATTCTTCCGTTTGATGTTTTGCTGAAGGAAACAAACATTGATGAAATTATCACAAAGGCGATGCAGTCGCTTGCCGTAATTTACCAAAAAACCGATTTTACCTACTACTCAAAAGAAATGGCGGAATTGCTTGTGGCAAAATTGAAGCGGATTTACGCCCTTTCCGAAAAAGAGAAACTTTATATCAAAAACTAATCTTTATTCCTTTTATCATTTTTTTTATTTACATTTAAAAACAAATTCTTCAAACGGGAAAGCGCTATGAAAAAAATATTACTTTTATTAAGTTTTTCTCTTTTCTTTTATTTCGGAAACGCTAAAATTTTTGCTCAGAAAATAGTTCCTAATCGTATTATCGTAAAATTTAACGACGAGCTGAAATCAGTTTCCTCCTTACCTGTAAAAAGTAAGCTGCTTAAAAACGTTAATGTTCAAAAGGTTGTGAAGCTATTTCCCGACATAAAATCGGAAAATTTAAAAGGAATATATTCCATCCGGATTTCCGGAAATTATGATCTGCCGAAACTCTGCAAAAACTTAGAAAAAGAAAAATCCGTTGTTTGGGCGGAACCTGATTATTACGGAAAACTTGCCGGATTTGTTCCTAACGATCCGAGGTATTCCGAACAGTGGTATTTGAATAATGTCGGAATGGAAAATGCTTGGGACTTACAAAACGGCGCTTCCGGCATTTTAATCGCGGTAATTGATAACGGAATCACGCTTGACCACCCTGAACTTCAGAATGTAATTTGGACTAATCCCGATGAAACTGCGAACGGCATTGACGACGACGGAGACGGATTTGTCGATGATATTCACGGCTGGGATTTCGGAAACGGCGATAACGACGTTTCGCACGACGCCGCTTTTTATCACGGCACGCAAGTGGCGGGAATTATTGCCGCCGAAACGAACAATAATATCGGAATAGCATCGATTGCTTTCGGCGCGACGATACTGCCTCTAAAAGTTACGGAAACGTCCGAGCCCGCTGAAGTTATTATGTCCGAAGGTTATCGCGCGATTGTTTTTG
Source organism: Melioribacteraceae bacterium (assembly GCA_027036655.1). Taxonomy (GTDB): domain Bacteria; phylum Bacteroidota; class Ignavibacteria; order Ignavibacteriales; family Melioribacteraceae; genus WGAL01. Next base: position 318 of record JALWEC010000066.1, on the reverse strand, counting down.
CCGCGGATAAAGGCGCGGACGTGATTAACTGCAGCTGGGGAAATTATCAATATTCGCATCTCGGAGAGGAAGCGGTTAATTATGCGATTACTCACGGTTCGGCGGTTATTGCCGCGGCGGGAAACGATGGGGCGGATGAAATTTTTTATCCCGCGCGTTACCGGAAAGTTCTTTCCGTCGGCGCTTCGGTTTCCGACGATGAAATCTGGACGCATTCCAACAGAGGCTGCCACTTGGATATGCTTGCGCCCGGGGATAGTATTTTGTCGCTGAGCGGCGCTCCGGCTTATTACGAAATGGCAAGCGGAACTTCCCTTG
>JALWEC010000065.1 GCA_027036655.1 Melioribacteraceae bacterium | reverse complement strand
CCGCACTTCGGACAAAGGTAAATAAACTCATTTTCAATTTTTTCGGCGGCGTACTCAGCGCCGCAGTTTGAACATTTGTAATAATAATTTTTCATATTTCCCGCAATTTTTTCAATTATTCATAGGAACGGTTCATCGTCCGAAAACCGGACAAATCACGCCGCCAACCTTTTTTAAAGTAACTTTATTAATATAACATTTAGAGCTACGCTTTACAACAAGAGCAAAAGCGTGCAGTGGGTGGGAAACCATAAATTTATTAGAAGGCTTTGCATAACCCCGTAATATGTCATTCTGAATGAAGCGAAGCGAAATGAAAAATCTCAAAACCGCTAATTATACCGAATTCAGAGATATTTCAGACGGCTTCCACATACGCCCCCGACGAAAAGCGGTCGGGGTAAACGTGGCGAACTCAATATGACAATTTTCGTTATGCAAAAGTTTCTATTAAACAAACCTATCGTTGCAAACTGCAATCCGCTATGCTTCCTCCGACTGCCTTTCAACGGACGAAGAATCTCAAGATTATGATTGGAGAAAATGCAGGCTATAAGATTCAGCATTACATCGGCTGTCTTTTGTGATATAATGACGGCTACCTTCAGAAAGACAATATTAAGATTGGAGCTTTACGTCGCACTTCGTTTGGGCGGATTGCGTCTCGCGATCTAAAATTCACATCCGCGTATATCATAAAAAATCTGCGTTATCCGTGTTCTATTTTTTGAATGAATAGATAGTTGTTATTTGTCTGCTTCGGAGAATTAGTTCCTAGTTACGTAATTTTACCTACCAAATTCTACTAATTTTTCTATATTTCCCTGCATAAAAAACAAGGATTTAGGTTGCAATATTCTAGGGGAAAAACATTGATGCAAAAAGAGTGGATATACGCCGACAAAATCAATGTTTCCGTAATTATTTCATTCTATAACAAGATTGAGTATCTCAAACTGGCGCTTGCCGGATTTGAAATCCAGTCAATGAAGAATTTTGAAATAATTATAGCCGACGACGGCTCGTCTAAAGATGTTGCCGAGGCGGTCGATAAACTAGCGGATGATTTCCCTCTTCCGGTAAAACATATTTGGCAGGAGGATAACGGATTCAGAAAGAACAGAATTCTGAACAAAGCGATTATCGAAGCCGCTTCCGATTACCTTATTTTCATTGACGGAGACTGTGTCCCTCATTCGCGATTTGTTGAGGAACATTTAAGACATAAAGAAAACCGCGCCGCGCTTACCGGAAGACGCGTAAACCTTTCGCATAGAATTACGGCGGAGCTTTCCGAGGAAAAAGTCAAGAACCGTTTTCTCGAAATGAAATTCGGTAAAATTATTATTGACGGAATATTCGGGGATTCATACGATGTAGAAAAGGGATTTTATGTTAAATCGGAATTTTTAAGGAATAAATTAAACAAGAAAAAACGGGGACTTCTCGGATGTAATATGTCTATGAACAAAGCCGATTTACTTGCCGTAAACGGTTTTGACGAACGCTACAAAGCCCCGTCGATAGGAGAGGACAGCGATTTACAATACCGCCTTGAACTTAACGGAGTAGAAATAAAATCGCTTAACAACATTGCCGTTCAATACCATCTTCACCACAAACTTCTTCCGCGAAAAGAAGAAAATTTAATTTTGTTCGAGAAGGTAAAAGCTTCAGCCAAAGCTCGAACGGATTTCGGTATTGAGAAAACCGAATGA
>JALWEC010000064.1 GCA_027036655.1 Melioribacteraceae bacterium | reverse complement strand
AACGAATTGCGCGCCTTTGCCCGGTTCGGCTAATCCGAGCGTTTCAACCGCTAGTATTCCCGCAACAGTAAAACAATCGTGAGCTTCTATTGTGCCGATGTCGTCCATTGTTAAATTAGCCATTTCAAGCGCTTTTTTAACCGCGGCTTCAGTTGTAGTCAAACGAACCGGATCAACAGGCGGTTTAGTAATATCTTCCTCGGCGTGTCCGAATCCGACTACTTCGACGGCGTCTTTTTTATCGACACCGCATCTTTTTAATCCTTCTTCAGTCATAACGGCTATTGCGGAAGCGGCATCGGAAACTTTGGAGCAATCAAGCACAGTCAGATTTTCAACAAACACTTTCGGATTCGGCTCTCTCATTGCCGCTTTTTCCAAATCTTTTGTCGTGTTATGATATTCCTGCGCAGTGGGACAAAGCCGAGCGTTTTCTATTGCATTTCTGTACCAACGGGCAAATCCTTTACGAGCATATTCCCTTCCGTACTTTTCAAAATAAACTCCCGCTCTATCGCTGAATTGCCCCGGGAAAAAGTGCGCATGACCTGCTTTTCTATCCTTTGCCCAACCGGCTTGAGCCAAAACATCAGCGCCGTAAACGGCTTTCATACTGTTTTGTACTTCAAAACCGAGTGCCATAATCACATCGCTCATACCAGACATTAAAAACTTAAACGAGGTAACCATTGCAATTCCGCCGGAGCCGCATGCTCCCTCGACTCTTGTAGCGGATTTAAATCTGAGCTTTTCATCAATCATGGGAGCAAATCCCGGAATATTAGCCTGATTGTTGTATCCGGAGGCATTGAAATTACTCATTACAACCTCGTCAACTTTTTCCGCTCCTCCAATCTGTTCCAAAACGGCTTTTCCCGCTTCGCTTATATAATGCTCGATACCGGGACGTTCTTTCTTAGGATTGAATTCTTTTCTGCCGGTGCCGAGTGAAATAGTGTTGTATCCTGCCGTTAAATATATTTTCTCTTTCATCTTAATTTTCCTCCAAATCGATGTAATCATTTATTGGACCGTAAGCGTGGAAAAATCCTGTAAGCATTACATCGTTTACATCTTTTTCCGATTTCGCGACATTCATATCAACAAGCAGTTTTCCGATTGCCGCCGAGTTTCTTAAATATGCCTTTGCCAAACGTGCTCCCAAAGAATCCATTTTATTGAGATTCGTAAAATAGGGACGCAAAACGGAATCCCTTTCCTTAATTCTTATAATCTTTTTCCAAGGGATGTGTCCTTCCGGAAGTTCTCCTAACTTTGAATTGACTTCATCTTCTATATCGGCGATATTTACATATTCGCCCGTTTTAGGATTAAGTACCGAACTGATTCTTCCTTTTTCATATTTGAAAAAGCCATCTTTTTGCGAGCCATCCGAATTTTGACCGCCTAATATCTTTTTATCAAAAAGTTCGTCAAGCAAGTCGCTGTGCAAATCTTCATTTTCCAGATATGGATTCATAACGCTCATAATATATTTGCAAACGTCGATTCCCACATAATCGATAAGTTGGAATATACCCATCGGACGAATCATAAAATCTTGTGTAACTTTATTAACGGCTAAAATTGCTTGAGGAAAACCAAGTTCGCCCGATAACCTTTCGGCTTCCTTTATACCGTAAAGCGCGTCGCGCATAAAATGTCCGTTGCCGATAAATCCTGCAAAATCATTTGACGAAACGACAAACTTACGCAATCTCTTTGCGT
>JALWEC010000063.1 GCA_027036655.1 Melioribacteraceae bacterium | reverse complement strand
CGTTTTCAAAATACTTAGTCGCCGTTATTCCTTCGATGGCGGCGCGCATTGTCAGCGCAATTTCCTGCACGCTTATGCCCGTTTCGGCAAGCATTTTTCTGTTCGGAACAATTGTGATTTCCGGTTTCCCTTCTCTTGAGCTTTGATCCAAGTTTATCAATCCCGGAACGTCTTTGATTTTACTCATTATTTTATCTTTCAGAACTTCGAGCGTATCTAAATCCTGTCCGACAACAAAGAACTGCACCGGCGCGCCGTTTTTCGCCGCGAATGATTTATAATCAACGGTTATTAAACGCGCGTTGGGAATGTCGGAAAAATCCTTTACGAAACGGTCGATGTAGTAGTATAATTTATGCTCTCTTTGATCGACCGGTACAAAGTTCACATCCATGCGCGCCAAGTTCGAGCCGAGGTTTACATCGTTGGTTTTACCGAGTTCAGTTACAATGTTTACCACTCCGGGATAACTTTTTATTCTGCTCTCCATTTCGGAAAGCGCTTTTCCGGTTTCGTGCAGATTGTACCCGCTGGGAAGTTCCACGGTTACTTGCAGTTGTCCGTTATCCGACTGGGGAATCATATCGAGACCGATTTTCGGGCCGTAATAAACAACCGAAGCAATGAACACGATAAATGAAACTCCGATAATCATCCAGCTTATTTTTTTATTTTTTAGCGAAGCTCTTAATACTTTGCGGTAGAAGTTATCCCACGAAGCGTAGAACGCGTCGGCTTTCCTGGTTAACTTTCCGACCTTATTATCTTTACGAATCATCAAAGCCGCCAGCATCGGAGTAAGCGTAAATGAAAAGAGCAATGAGAAAAGAGTTGAGAAAGCCGCCGCAAGAGCAAGCTCTTTCATAAATCTTCCGACCATTGAGGACATTGTGGCAAGGGGAAGAAAAACCACCACGTTCGTTAAAGTCGCCGCAATCACGGCTACCGCAATCTCGCTTGTTCCTTTAAAAGCCGCTTCTTTCCGGCTGTTTCCCATCTTCTTATGGCGGAAAATATTTTCGATTACAACCACTGAGTTGGATACCAGCACGCCGACGGAAACCGAAATTCCCATTAGCGACATAATATTCAAACTCATATCAGCCCATTGGAAAAGAAGAAATGTTGAGATAATCGAAGCGGGCATTGAAAGGGCGACAATTATTGTAGAGCGAATATTGAAGAGGAAAATAAAAAGTATTATTGAAGTTAAAAGGATACCGAGAATTATGTTGTTTATCGTATCGTTGACCGAGCTTTTTGTATAAACGGAATTATCGCTTACAACTTTTAAGCTCACTCCTTCGGGAAGCGTTTCTCTGATTGTGGGAAGCATTTTCTTTACGGCGTTTGCAACAACAACTTCATTTCCGTCCGAACTTTTAATCAGGGACAATCTTACGGCGTTCGAATCGGAAACTCCGGCGGCGGCGTCAAAATAAATTACGCGTCTCGTGATTTTTTTCCCGCCGTCAACAACATTGGCAATCTGTCCGAGCCGTTTCAATCCGAAAGGAGTGGGAATTTGGACGTTCCTGATTTCATCCACGCTCTGAAATTTTCCCTTTGTGCGGACCGAATATTCCTCTTTCCCGAGATCAAAAGTGCCGCTCGGCAGGTCGATATTTTGTCCGCCGAGAATCCCGAGCAACTGAGGGAATGAAATCATATCTTCGTAAACTACGCGGTTGTCGAACTGAACTTTAATTTCCCGTTCCTGACCGCCCGAAAT
>JALWEC010000062.1 GCA_027036655.1 Melioribacteraceae bacterium | reverse complement strand
AGCTGAAATTGTCGGCGAGTTTGTCGGGAAAAAAATATTGGAAGCCGGAATTAAAGAAGTGGTTTTCGATCGTGGTTGGTACAGATACCACGGCAGAGTAAAAGCCGCAGCCGATGGCGCGAGAAAAGCAGGATTAAAATTTTAATTAACTGCCGGGTCGTCTAATGGTAGGACTACGCCCTTTGGAGGCGTCTGCAGAGGTTCGAATCCTCTCCCGGCAGCTAAGATAAGATTTGAAAAGTTGAATAGAAATAATGGAGAAAGAAATTGAGATCTAAAAAAGTTACGATACTTGACGGATTGAAAGAAAAGGTTGTTCACATAAATCGAGTAGCTAAAGTTGTAAAAGGCGGTCGCCGTTTCAGCTTTAACGCTATTGTTGTCGTTGGCGATGGTAACGGACACGTAGGCGTAGGATTAGGAAAGGCTAACGAAGTAACTGACGCAATCTCTAAAGGAATTGACGACGCTAAGAAAAACGTTTATAAAGTTCCCGTAATCAAAGGGACATTACCTCATCAGATTATAGGTAAATACGGCGCGGGTCGCGTTCTTCTTAAACCCGCTTCGCAAGGAACCGGACTTATTGCCGGCGGCGGAGTTCGCGCTGTTTTGGAATTAGCGGGAGTTCAGGATGTACTGACCAAATCATTAGGTTCCAGTAATCCTCATAACCAAGTTAAAGCCACTTTGAACGGATTATTAAGCTTGGTTGATGCAAATACTATGGCAAAAAGACGAAATATGACAGTAACAGAATTGTTTAATTCCTAAACGAGGTGATTAGATGGCTAAGAAATTAAAGATTACGCAAATAAGAAGCATTATTGACAGACCTAAAGATCAAAAGAGGACGATTGAAGCGTTAGGTTTAGGAAGACCAAACTATGTAACTATTAAAAACGACACTCCGCAGATTAGAGGAATGATAAATAAAGTACAGCATTTGGTTAAGTTTGAAGAAATTGAAGAAGATGAGGCTTAAATGGATATCTTAAGTAATTTGAAATACGCCAAAGGCGCGAGAAAACAGAGAAAAAAAATTGGTAGAGGCGAAGGCACAGGTCGCGGAGGTACTGCAACTCGCGGTATGAACGGACAAGGTTCCAGATCCGGATTTAAGCATCGCGCTTGGTTTGAAGGCGGACAGATGCCTTTGCAGAGAAGAGTTCCGAAAAGAGGATTTAAAAATATTTTCCGCATTGAATATCAGGCGGTAAATGTTTCTTCGTTACAAAAGTTAGTTGATAATAATAAATTAGAAGATAACAAAGTTAACGCAGTTGTTCTTTACAAAAATGGTTTGATTTCCAAAGCCGCTTCTCCTTACAAAATTCTTGGTAACGGCGAATTATCGGCAAAGTTGGAAGTTGAAGCGCATAAATTCAGTGCAAGCGCAAAAGAAAAGATTGAAGCTGCTGGTGGAACTATTAAAGAGATTGTAGATTAATGGGAAAAATACAAGAAACTTTCAGAAATATTTTTAAGATTCACGAGTTAAGGCAACGAATACTCTACACTTTGGGACTTTTGGTAATTGTTCGAATCGGCGCTCACATAACTTTGCCCGGTATCGATCACCATCTGCTTGCCCAGGCAATGGCTAACAAAACTTCGGATAACCTTTTCGGTTTGTACGATTTATTTGTCGGCGGCGCATTTTCCAATGCGGCGATTTTTGCACTCGGTATTATGCCTTATATCAGTTCCTCGATTATTTTCCAATTGTTGGGAGCTGTTGTTCCTTCTATTCAAAAACTTCAGAACGAAGGGGAAGAAGGAAGGAAAAAACTTACGCAGTGGACGAGATACGGAACTGTTCTTATTTCCGCGTTTCAAGCTTGGGGCGTAACGATACATCTTAAAAATATTAATATTAACGGAATTTCGATTATTCCACCTGAAGTTCAAGGTATTTTCTGGACGATTACGACGATTACGTTGCTTGTTGCCGGCACTATCTTTATGATGTGGTTAGGCGAGCAGATAACGGATCGCGGAATCGGGAACGGAATATCATTGATAATTACAATCGGAATTATTGACAGATTACCGTATGCTTTGTTGGATGAATATCGTCTCCTCGCGGCTGGACAAAGAAACCTGGTAATCGAGATTGTAATATTTATCTTATTGTACTTCATTGTTGCCGGAATTGTTTTGGTAACGGATGGAACAAGAAGAATTCCCGTTCAATATGCAAAACGCGTTGTCGGACGGAAAGTTTACGGCGGAGTTACGCAATACATTCCATTGCGCGTTAACACAGCAGGCGTAATGCCAATCATTTTTGCGCAGGCAATTATGTTTATTCCGAGTACGGTGTTATCATTCTTCCCGGATAGCGAGTTCTTACAGAGCTTGTCGGGATATTTGCAATATACTTCGTTTACGTACTCGTTTGTTTACGCATTAATGATTATATTCTTCACTTATTTCTACACGGCAATTGCATTTAATCCGCAGGATGTTGCGGAAAACATGAAGAAACAAGGCGGGTTTATTCCGGGTATCAGACCGGGTAAACAAACGTCCGAGTTCATTGATAATATTTTAACAAAGATTACATTACCGGGATCAATCTTCCTGGCAATTATCGCAATTTTACCGGCGTTCGTATCGAGAATGGGAGTATCCGGAAGCTTTGCAAGATTCTTCGGCGGCACAAGTCTGCTGATTATCGTTCAAGTTGCTTTGGATACGCTTCAGCAAGTTGAATCTCATTTATTGATGAGACATTACGACGGATTTATGAAATCCGGTAAAATGAAAGGTCGCAAGTAGGCGCTGAATTGATTTTAATTAAAACAAAAAAAGAAATTGATTATATAAGAGAAAGCGCGAAGATTGTAGCGGAAACATTGCAGCTTTGTAAAGCTCACGCCAAAGAAGGCGTTACTACTTGGGAACTTGATAAAATTGCCGAGGATTACATCCGGAGCTGCGGAGCAAAACCCGCTTTTAAAGGATATCCCGAAGGGAGCGATTTACCGTTTCCCGGAACTATTTGCGCTTCGATTAACGAAGAAGTGGTTCATGGGATTCCCGGCGACAGAGCTTTGAAAAACGGCGATATAATTTCAATCGATACGGGCGCGGTCAAAAACGGCTATTACGGAGACGCGGCTTTAACCGTTGCGGTTGGAGAAATTTCGGAAGATAAAAAAGTATTAATGGATGTTACCGAAAAATCCTTATACGCCGGTATTGACCAAGCGCGGGTAGGAAACAGAATCGGCGATATTGGTAATGCAATCGAAGAATATGTAAACAAATACGGTTTTGGAATCGTAAGAGATTTATGCGGACACGGAGTTGGGAAAGAGCTTCACGAAGATCCGCAGATAATGAACTTCGGTAGAAAACGTACCGGAGCGTTAATAAAAAACGGAATGACAATCGCTATCGAACCGATGATTAACCTCGGAACGTGGCGCGTAAAAGTAAAAAATGACGGTTGGACGATTGTTACGGCGGATGGTAAACCATCGGCTCATTTTGAGCATACGCTGGCGATAATCGACGGAAAACCGGAAATATTGAGTAGAGTATAATGGCGAAACAAGAAGCGATAAAAGTAGATGGAGTAGTAACCGAAACATTACCGAACGCTCATTTCAGAGTTAAATTGGATAATGGGCATGAAATTATTGCGCATGTTTCAGGTAAAATGAGAATGCATTTTATCAAAATATTGGTAGGAGATAAAGTTTCAATCGAGATGTCTCCCTATGATTTAAGTAAAGGTCGGATAACTTATAGGTATAAATGATATGAAAGTACGTGCATCAGTAAAGAAAATTTGCGAGCATTGCAAAGTAATTAAAAGAAACGGCGTTGTAATGGTAATTTGTAAAAATCCAAAACATAAACAACGTCAAGGTTAAAAGAAATCAGGAGGTTTTGAATTGGCTCGTATAGCAGGAATTGATTTACCCAAGAATAAGAAAGCATTTATCGGATTAACTTATATTTACGGAATCGGCAGACACACTGCCATGGAAATTCTTACCAAATCCGGAGTTGATCCCGAAAAGAAAATAATGGATTTGAATGAAGAAGAAATTGCTAAAATCAGATCCGTGATGATGGATAACTTCAAAGTTGAAGGAGCTTTAAGAAGCGAAATTCAACAAAATATCAAACGCTTGATGGATATTGGCGCTTATCGTGGATTGAGACATCGTAGAGGATTACCTGTTCGCGGACAGAGAACTAAGACAAATTCAAGGACACGTAAAGGAAGAAGAAAGACAGTAGCCGGTAAGAAAAAAGCGGTTAAGTAGTAATAATTTAATCAAGGAGTTTAGAGTTGGCTAAGACTACGAAAAAGACAAAGAAAAAAATTCATGTTGATGCGAATGGAGTTGCTCATATAAAAGCATCATTTAATAATGTGCTTGTAACAATTACGGATATTTACGGCAATACAATTTCATGGTCGTCCGCAGGAAAAAACGGATTCAAAGGTTCGAGAAAGAACACACCGTTTGCCTCGCAGGTAACGGCGGAAGACGCTGCTAAAGAAGCGTATGATCTCGGATTGAGAAAAGTTGACGTTTATGTAAAAGGTCCCGGTTCCGGACGTGAAGCGGCAATAAGAGCATTAAATACGGCAGGTTTGCAAATTATGTCTATCAGAGATATAACGCCGATTCCTCACAACGGATGCAGACCACCGAAGAAAAGAAGAGTTTAATTAGGAGAATATTAGATGGCGAGATACACTGGTCCTGTTTGTAAATTATGTAGAAGAGAAAAACAGAAATTGTTTTTAAAAGGAAGTAAATGTCATTCCGAAAAATGTCCGTTGGAAATTAAAAATTATCCTCCCGGTGAACACGGAACCGGAAGAAGGATGAAATTTTCCGAATACGGAGTGCAGCTTCGCGAAAAGCAGAAAATTAAAAGAATTTACGGCGTATTGGAATCACAATTCCGTACTTATTTTGAAAAAGCCAATAGACAAAAAGGCGTTACGGGCGAAAACCTTATCAAATTACTCGAAAGAAGAATGGATAACGTAGTTTTTCGTCTCGGATTTGCTCCTTCAAGGAAAGCGGCGCGCCAAATGATTATTCATAAACACTTCCTTGTAAATGGGAAAACAGTTAATATTCCTTCTTATTTATTAAAAGCCGGCGACGTTATTTCAGTTAGCGAGAAGAGTAAAAAAATGGATATCATCCATGATACGCTTCGCAGAACCAAAGATAATCTTTATCCTTGGCTGTTAGTTAACAAAGCTGAACTTTCCGGCGCTTTTAATGAGATACCTGCAAGAGAAGATATCCCGTTGAATGTAAATGAACAACTTGTTGTTGAGTTGTATT
>JALWEC010000061.1 GCA_027036655.1 Melioribacteraceae bacterium | reverse complement strand
GCGAGCGAACGTAGTGAGCGCGGCTCCGCCGAGGCGGACTCCTGAACATTTAACCTCAGCAGTGAAACTGGGTTTGAATATTCAGTATTTGTAATTTTTCCGGTGAGATTGCTTCAGTCGTCGCAATGATGCTGATATTAAAAAAAACAAACTGTAATTGCGAGGAGCGGAACGACTCGGTTGCCTCGGCTGCTTTTTGTTGGGGGCAATCCCCTGAATATTCAACCTCAACCTTTAAACCGCTTTTGAACATTGAGCAACGATAGCGAGCTGCCGCATAAAACAGTTACTGTTCCCTTAATGTAACCACATCGCCGTAATGAACTTTTTCTTCCTTTTCATTACGAAGCAAAATCAAAGCTCCATTTTCGTCAATATCAATAAATTTGCCTACGATGATATTATCGCCTTGTTTTACTTTTACTTTGGAGCCAATCATCTTACATTTGTTGCGCCAGCTCTCCAAAACCTCGGCGGGGTTGTATCTTAATAATGTCAGATTTTCCTCAAATGTATTCAGAATTTCGCTCAACAATCTTTCTCTGCTTACTTCCCTTTTCAGCTCAATTCTAACCGAAGTGGGAATGATTTCAAATTTTTCCGGAAAAACAGGCTGGTTCACATTTATTCCGATTCCTACAACGGCTTTTTCAACTTTGTTGCTTTTGCTTACAGTCTCCGTTAAAATGCCCGCTATTTTCTTTTTCCCGACAAGCACATCGTTTGGCCACTTAAGATTAACATCAAGCTGGTAAAGATTTTCCAAGGCATTACCGACCGAAAGCGAGGAAGCAAAATTGATTAATGAAATGTTGATTTTATCCAAATCTTCATTCAGTAAAATTGAGAAGGTAAGATTTTTTCCATCTACGCTTGTCCAAGTTCTTCCGAGCCGTCCTTTTCCCGATTTTTGATTTTCGGCAAGCACAACAGAGCCATATTCATTAATTTCCCTCGATTTTAAAATAAAGTCGTTTGTTGAATCAACTTCTTCGAGATAATAAAAATTTCTTCCGATATATTCCGTATCGAGTTTTATATCAAATTTTTCAAGACTAAACATATTTACTCCTTGTATGAAAATATTTCCTATTATTTGTCAGATGTTACACTGTACGACAATTAGTCTGATAATGCGCAAAATATTCACTCACTATTAAATTAATTAAAAATCTTTGTAAATCATTAAAAAATAACGAGTTACGGCGAAATATCATTTTGGCACGCAGTTTGTGGTATAATTAGCGAAAATGAAAATAGAAAAATTAAAAATAAAAAAAGGAGGTTAGCCATGACACTAGTAAAATTTGAACCTTTCCGTGAAATTGAAAGTTTACAAAATCATTTACAGTCATTGTTCAGCGATTTTCCGACTTTTGGCTTAGATTTACCTCAAACTTTTTCACCGCGTGTTGATATTTCAGAGAACGACAAAAATCTCTTTATCGATGCCGAAATTCCGGGCGTTGATAAAAAAGATCTGAAAATAACATTGCAAGATAACATTTTGACGGTAGAAGGTGAAAAGAAAATTTTAGACGAACGTAAAGAAAACGATACTCACAGAACCGAAAGAATTTACGGTTCATTCAAGAGAAGCTTTACGTTGCCGGAAAATGTAGATCCGGATAAAATCGACGCTCAATTCAAAGATGGCGTTCTTCATATAACGCTTAAAAAAGTTGAGCCGAAAGAAGCAAAAGAGAAAGTAATTAAAGTAAAATGAATTAAAAATTG
>JALWEC010000060.1 GCA_027036655.1 Melioribacteraceae bacterium | reverse complement strand
CGCCGGAAGGAATTTCATTTATTATTTTATCGGTAAACTTTTTGTTTTTGGAAAAAATATAAAGAGCCAACGGATTAGGATTTTCTCCAATAATATTATAAAATTCTTCTTCGGTTTTGTAATCTATAACAGGCAATACCGGACCGAAAATTTCGTTTTTCATTATTTCGGTATCTAATGAAACATTTGTCATAAGTGTCGGCTGGAATGTATTGCCTTCCAATGTTTTCCCGCCGACTTCAATTTTAGCCCCTTTATTTACGGCGTCCGCGGTCAGGTTTTCCAGCATACGCAAGTGATTTTCATTTACAATATGACAGTAATCGGGATTTTTATCTATTTCAGAAACATCGCCGTAAAGCTTAAGAATATTGCTTTTCAATAACTTCACAAACTCGGCTTTTTTCTCCTCGGGGATTAAAACATAATCGGGCGCGATACAGGTTTGTCCGGCGTTTAAATATTTTCCCCAAGCAACTTTTTGAGCCGCGTCTTTTAAATCGGCTGTGGAATCAATAATCACGGGCGATTTCCCTCCCAGCTCGAGAGTTACTCCGGAAAGATGCTGCGCGGCTTTCTCCATTACGATTTTCCCGATTGAAGTACTTCCGGTAAAGAAAATATGATCGAAAGGTAAATCAAGCAGCGTTTGCGCGATTTCTTTACCTCCTTGCAGAACCGTAACTTCATCTTCGGAGAAAGTTTCCGCAATGAGTTCGGCGATAACCGCCGAAGTGTTGGGGCTGAGTTCGGACGGTTTTAATACGGCTCCGTTGCCGGCTGCAAGCGCGGAAACAAGCGGACCTACGGCAAGCTGAAACGGATAGTTCCACGGAGATATAATCAGAACAATACCTTTCGGCTGATAAACAACTTTACTCGAAGCGCCGAAAAATGTAATCGGCGTCGCGGTTCTTTTTTCCTGCGCCCAAGCGGTAAGATTTCTGACGACATGTTTTATTTCGCTTGTAACGGGAAATATTTCGGTTAATCTTACTTCAACCGCCGGTTTGTGAAAATCCGCAAAAATCGCTTCTTCAATTCTCGCGGAATATCTCTCGACATTACTAAGCAGCCGTTTAAGTTTTTCTTTTCTTGCGGCAACCGGTTCCCTTCTTAAATTCATTTCGTTCGATTTAAGTGTATTAAAAACATGCACGGCTTTTTCCATGTCGTTGATTATCTCCATGATTTAACCAATAAAATTTCCAAACAATTTTTATTTTTTCTTTAATTTCAAGTTACTGATTTTTAATGATTTACAAAAAATTTAAGGTTTGCAATTGTGAAAAGGTTACTTATCCTCCTGTTATCTGTTACATCTTTTTTATCCGCCCAAAAAAAAGATTCCCTGAAAAGTTATAATCTTAATGAGATAACAATCGAAAGCGGTTTGGTTCTGCAGCCGAAATCAACAATAAAAATTTCCGCTAAAGAAATATCCCTCTCTGACGCTCCGACGCTGGATAAAATCGCTCCGCTTCTTCCGAGCGTAAAAGTGCAAACCAACTCCCGCGGCGAAACACTGTTCTACTTTCGTAATTCGGGCAAGCGAAGAATAACGCTTATGCTTGACGGAATTCCGCTCAATATTCCGTGGGATAACAGAATCGATTTAAGCTTAATCCCCACTACGGCTATCTCCGGAATTACAATCACGAAGGGAATTCCCTCTGTGATTTACGGACCTAACGCTCTCGGCGGTGTAATTAACGTTACAACAATCGAACCCGACGGA
>JALWEC010000059.1 GCA_027036655.1 Melioribacteraceae bacterium | reverse complement strand
ATGTTCTTCACGAACAAAAATGTTGCGCTTTGTTTTTACAATATGCTCCTTTATGATTACCAGCACCTGAAACCAATTCAGAGAGTAATGTACGAAGTTGTAAAATATTCCACAGAGCGCGGCTACAAATATGTTGACATCGGCGTTTCACAGGACACTAAAGCCGCAAACCCAATGACGCCAAGCATTAGCTTAATCAACTTCAAAGAAAAGTTTGACGCAAAGACGGTTATGCGCAATACTCTCAGACTAAAATTGAGATAAATATGGCGCGCGCCGACATTTGCTTTGCATTTCTGGGAAATCCCCACACCGATTCGCGAATCGCCAACATCAGCCGGTCGCTTTCCGCGCTTGGTAAAAATGTTAAAGTGATTGGATTTAATTGGTATTCTGGAAGTTACGATAGTCCCAAAGATTGGACTGTTTATAAAATTAACCGCCGCCCCGCTCTTTTGTTCTACTTAAAATCCACAGCCAAACTCTTTTTAAAATTGCTTGAAATTACCGCTGATATTTATGTCGCAGAAGATATTTACACGCTTCCCGTAACCGCGATAATCGCAAAAGGAAGAAGGAAAAAGCTTTACTACAACAGTCGGGAGTTTTATACTTCAATCGGAGGTCTTGCGGGAAAATCATCCGTGCAGAAATTAATAGCGGCAATCGAAAAGTTTTTCATCAAATATGTTGACGTTGTTACAGTAACCGGAGAAATGGATAAGGAGTTTATAGAAAAACTTTATCATCCCAAAGAGATAATTGTAATCAGAAATATTCCCCGCAAACTTTCTCCCAAGCCGGAGGAAGTTTTTAATCTGCGCAAAAAATTCGGTATCTCCGAAAAAAGTGTAATTCTTATTTACCAAGGAATGCTGCAGAAAGGGCGCGGTATTTATCAGTCGATTGAAGCGGTTAAAACGATTGACAACGCCGCTCTTGTTTTAATCGGCTACGGACCTGATGAAGAAAAAATCAAAAAGCTGATTGATAAAGAAAATCTTCGAGACAAAGTTTTTCTTACCGGAGCGGTTGAACATAAAAAGCTCCTTAATTACACGGCGGCAGCCGACATCGGTTTAACGCTGATTGAAAATATCAGCACAAGTTATTATTACGCGCTTCCCAACAAACTGTTTGAATATCTGAATGCGGGGCTTTGCGTTCTTTCGTCTCCCTTGCCGCAAATGAAGAAGGTTGTTGACGATTATAAAGTGGGAGAAATTGTTAATCCTGAAAATCAAGATGAGATAAACGCAGCCGTTAAGAAATTATCCGAAGACTCTGAACTCCTTGAAAAATATAAGCGAAATGCGTTAGCCGCAAGTGAAGAGCTGAACTGGGAAAATGAGTTTGAAAAAGTGAAGCATTACTTTGTTTGAAAAATGAGGAATAATCAGAAAAGAATATTGATTGTAAGGCAAGACCGGCTTGGCGACGTAGCGCTTTCAACTCCCCTTCCCCGTGAAATCAAAAAACATTTTCCCGACGCTTTTGTAGCCGTTCTCGTGAAAAAATATACTCAAGCCGTTTATGAAAATAATCCTTTCGTAGATAAAATAATTCTCTGGGATGATTTTCCGCAGGAAACATTATCCGACTTTTTCAAAAAGGTAAAAGAAATCAGGCGTTTTAAGTTTACCCACGCATTTATGATTTTACCGGACGAGCGAATTAATTACGCTCTCTTCTTTGCCGGAATTAAGCGGAGATACGGAACCGGCTGGAAGATTTTTCAAGCCGCAACCGGAGTAAAAAGCGTAAGCAGAAATAAGTACATTCCGCTCCGTCACGAAGCCGATTACGCGCTCGACTTTGCAAGAAAAATCGGAATAAACTCCTTCAACTACGCAACCGAAATTCATCTTACCGAAGAAGAAAAAAAGGAGTCCGAAGATAGAAAACACAAGTTCTGCCCCAACGGCGAAAAGCTTGTGGCGGTTCATTCAACTTACGGATTTTCAACGCCGAATATGCCTGCATCCGAATACGGCAAACTGGTAAGAGGGTTATCTAAAGCGCCCGGGGTAAAAGTAGTCGTAACGGATTTTGAAGTTCCGGCAGAGTTGCAAAACATTGAAGGTGTAATTTATTTAAGTCGCTCGGGCAGAGAATTTTTCATCGACGTTGCAATGGCGGATTTGTTGATTTCCTCAAGCACAGGACCGTCTCACGTTGCCGCCGCGCTTAAAGTCCCCACATTAACGCTTTTCTGCCGACTGCCCGCCGCATCACCGATGTTGTGGAGTCCGATGGGAAACGACGCCTACTTTCTCCAACCTGAAGAATCATACTGCGCGGCTAATTGTCCGGCGAACATTAAAGATTGCAGATTCCAAGGCGCCGGAGGAATAAACGCCGATACGGTTTTTACACGCGCAATGCAGATTATAAGAAAACTTACCTCTGTCAACGCTTATAATAATTAAAAGAGAGATTTAAAACATATGACCAAAAATAACGGAAACGGAGAAAAAGTTAAATCCATGGAAAGCTGGATTTGGGATGCTGCTTGTAGCATACATGGAGCTGTTGATGCTCCAAAATACAAAGAATATATTCTTCCTATTGTTTTTGTAAAACGACTTTGCGATGTATTTGACGACGAAATTGACCGTATTGCAGAAAAGAGAAAATCTCGTACCAAAGCCTTGCAATTGGTTGAACGGGATAGAACTCTGGTTCGTTTTTATTTGCCTCTAAAACCCAAAGACCCGGAAACAGAAAGGACATGGGATGTTATTCGTACACTCTCCGATAAAATAGGTCAAAAACTAACGGACATTTTAAGAGAAATAGCCAAAGAAAACAAAGATTTACAAGGTATTATTGACCGCATTGATTTCAACGCTACAACGCACGGTCAAAGAGATATTGACGATGACCGTTTGAGCAAGTTGATTGAAAAAATTGCCGAAAAACCGCTTGGATTAAAAGATGTTGAACCTGACATTATCGGACGAAGTTACGAATATCTTATTCGCAAATTTGCCGAAGGCAGCGGACAAAGCGCCGGAGAGTTTTACACGCCTGCCGAAGTAGGATTAATTATGGCAAAAATTATGGACGCCGAGCCGGGGATGAAAATTTACGACCCTTGTTGTGGTAGCGGCGGATTGCTTATCAAATGTGAATTGGAAATGGAAAATAAAATGCCTGCACGGAAGAAGTATCCACCACTGAAACTATACGGACAAGAGTTCATGCCTTCAACATGGGCAATGAGCAAAATGAATATGGTCATTCACGATATGGAAGGCGAAATAGAAATTGGCGATACTTTAAAAAATCCGAAATTCAAAAAAGGCAATTCGCTGCAAAAGTTCGATAGAGTAGTTGCAAATCCCATGTGGAACCAAGGCAGAGACAGCCTGCCTTACATTAACGACGACTATTTTATCAATGACGAACTGGAACGCTTTCCTGCCGGAAGTCCCGGCGGGAAAATTGACTGGGGCTGGGTGCAGCATATTTACAGCAGTATGAACGAATCCGGTAAAGCAGCCGTAGTTCTTGATACCGGTGCGGCAAGCCGTGGCAGCGGAAACCAAAGCAACAATAAAGAAAAAAATGTTCGCAAATGGTTTATTGAGCACGACCTGATTGAAGGCGTAATTTATCTGCCTGAAAACCTTTTTTACAATACTTCCGCTCCGGGAATAATTCTTTTTTTTAACAAACAAAAACCCAAAGAACGGAAAGATAAAATTTACCTGCTCCATGCCGGTAAAGAATTTGAAAAAGGAGACCCCAAAAACTATATAACGCCAGAAGGAATAGAGCGCATTACGGAAACCTTTAAACAGTTTAAAAATGTTGAAAAATTTGCACGCTTGGTTGACAAGGAAAAAATTGTAAAAAACGACTACAACATAAGCCCCAGCCGTTACATACAAATTAACGATGCTGAAACTTACCGCCCTATTGGCGAAATTGTGAAAGAATTGAATATGTTGGAAGAAGAAGCAGTTGAGATAGACAACGAAGTGAAAAATATTCTTAAAAAGTTGGGCGTATAATGGATAAATCCGTTCAAAAATATCATCAAAATATTCTGAATTTAATCTTTACCATTCGTGGCAAACAAGTTATGATTGACGAGAATTTGGCTGATTTATACGGCATTGAAACCAAGTATCTCAACCGCGCCGTTAAACGAAATCATGATCGATTCCCGGAATCGTTTATGTTTCAACTCACGAAAGAAGAATACGAAAATTTGAGGTTCCAAAATGGCGACATAAAGCCGGATAGTTCTCTAAGGTTACAAAATGGCACCTTAAAAACCGGAAGAGGACAACATCGAAAATATCTGCCTTATGCTTTTACTGAACAAGGCGTGGCTATGCTTTCCGCTGTGCTTAAAACCGAAACTGCAGTTCGTACCAGTGTTATGATTATGGATGCATTTGTTAAAATGCGACATTTCCTTTTGGAAAATGCCGAATTGCTTAAACGTATCAGCGCAATTGAAAAAAAGCAAATTGCCACAGATGAAAAAGTGCAAGGCTTACTGAATGCAATGGAAAATAAAGAACTGAAACCTAAACAAGGTATTTTCTTTAACGGGCAAGTGTTTGATGCATGGGTGTTTATCAGCGATTTGGTGAAAAAGGCAAAACAGAGCCTGATACTCATAGACAACTATGTGGACGAATCTGTGCTATCGCTTTTTGCCAAAAAGAAAAAAGGCGTTAGCGTGGATATTTACACAAAAAATATCAGCCGGGCTTTAAGTGAAGACGCCAAAAAATTTAATGCACAATATAGAGAACTTACGCTTCATAAATTCAATGCTTCTCACGACCGTTTTTTGCTAATTGATAAAACCGATGTTTACAATATTGGCGCATCATTAAAAGATTTGGGTAAGAAATGGTTTGCGTTTTCAAAAATGGATAAGGATTCTTTGGTGATTTTTAAAAAGTTGGGGATATGAGTAAACTAGTTGAAATAGCAAAGCTGATTATGGGACAATCGCCACCATCATCAACATATAATGATGACGGAAAGGGATTACCATTTTATCAAGGTAAAACAGATTTTGGATTTATTAACCCAAAACCTAAAAAATACTGCACATCACCTTCTAAAGTTGCTGAAGAAGGAGACATACTAATATCTGTCCGTGCTCCTGTTGGACCTGTTAACATTGCCAATAAGAAATGTTGTATTGGAAGAGGTCTTGCTGCAATTAGAGCAAATAATTTTGATCAAAAATTCTTATATTTTAATTTAATTTCACAGGAGAACAATATTGCGAGTTTAGGTACTGGAAGTACTTTTAAAGCAATAAATAAATCTCAACTTGAATCAGTGGATATTCCCGATATCCCACTCCCCGAACAACGTAAAAT
>JALWEC010000058.1 GCA_027036655.1 Melioribacteraceae bacterium | reverse complement strand
ACAGGGGCTTCGGGGGAAATTCTGCTTACGGCTCCCCAAAAGTAAGCGTCGAGCATCATATCTCCGATAACGACAATATTTTTACCTGAAATGTTTTCCTTTAAAAAATCCAGTCTTTCTTTACTAATCATACTATTCCCAATTTAGTAATTTGTTTGTAATGTCCAATTTATATAAACCGTCGTCTGCGGCAATCCACATATTTTCTCCGTCAAAAAGAAATGCGTTAACCGTAGCAGGTAAGTTTTTATCTACGATATTGGTAATTTTACCTGTAATCCTATTCACAAGGGAAATTCCTCTTCCGTACTCCTTCTTGGCGTTAATTCCGAAATCATAAACTCCCGCCCAAATATAATTTCCGGCTATCGCCAACGCAGATATTCCGTCCCCTCCCAATCCGTTGGATTTGTCAAAAAGCGTCCATTCGATTCCGCCGTCCCACTTGTACAATCCGCCCGAGTTAAAATCCGGATTTTGCTTTGTAACAAACTTATTGCAGCCTATCCAGATGTTATTCCGTTCAAATAAAAGCGCTGAAACCGAAACCATTGTTCCCGATTTCGGGAAAAGATTATTTTTATTTGAGAAATAATCCAAGTTGAGAGTATCAACAATATCACCGCTGATATCAATACGGAAAAGTCCGTTATCCGTCCCTACCCATAAAAACCCGTTGTTGTCAATCTGTAATGTGGTTACCGAGTTTGTTTTTTCATCATTATTCCGCGTCAAATCGTAATCGTAAAATCTGCGCTTTCGGAGACTGAATCTCGACAAGTACTGAAAGCGTCCGATCCACAAATTATTTTGTTCTTCGTCAAACGCCAAATCCCTGATATAATTCCCGAGCTGCCCTCCTTTTCCGAATTTACGCTTCGCCCACCTTTTACGTCTCTTATCAAAAATAAATAATCCGTCGATAGAGCCTGCAAATATATATTTTTTACTCTTTGCTATAGCGTAAATAATGTTGTTGCTTAACTTGTTGTTCTCGGTAGAATAAGTTTTAATTCTTCCCTCTTTAGTGTAAAGAACACCGACACCGTTTCCTTCCGTTGCAGCCCAAATTTTGCTTCCGTCAAGAACAATATCGTTAACCTTCTCTCCGGAAAAGAATTTCTTAATCTGTATATTCTTTTGCGGAAAAATCGCAAGAGGAGAAATAGTCAGAAGCAAAAGAAGCTTCAAAAAATATTTAAAGTTTATCTCGTATTTCATTTTTTTCTAAAATGTAATCCGGAAGAATTATTCATAATATCCCAATGTAAAATATTTCTAACATAACTAATAAATATAACTATTCTATCTCATTATTACACTGAAATAGGAAGCCCTTCCCCGAGATTTTAGTTTGATAAAATGTGCCCTTCTGAAACATTTAAAATGAAAAAACCCGCCGAAAGACGGGTTTTTAAATATTTGTAAAGTAAACTTACTTTTTGAGTCCGTATTTCTTGTTGAATTTCTCAACGCGTCCGGCTGAATCAAGCATTTTCTGTTTACCGGTATAAAACGGATGACATTCCGAACAAATTTCCAATTTGATTTCGGGTACGGTTGAGCGGGTTACAAAAGTATTTCCACACACACAAGTCACTACACATTTTTGATACTTAGGATGAATTCCTTTCTTCATAATATAAACACCTTTCTTGTAAAAATTCAGATATAAAAGTTAAAAAATTTTCTTATAAATAACAATATGCGGGAAATTATTTTTTAACATCCCTTGATACAACTT
>JALWEC010000057.1 GCA_027036655.1 Melioribacteraceae bacterium | reverse complement strand
CCGTGAATATAAAGTGCGAACCGAAAAAGAGAACGATATCGAGCTTATTAGGCGATTAGTTCGTGAGATATTGGAAGAAGATATTTCAGTAATTCTTTTTAAGTCAACTTATGAAGTAAAATTGCAGCCGTCCAATTGGAGCTTCGATAAAACAACTCCGCACGAGGAAAAGATTTTCCATGATTTTCAATCCGCTCTGAATGAAAGAATAAATCTTCATTACAGATATTCGGGATTCAACAAAGAACTGAAAAGTTTGGAGAAATTTCTCGAGAACGAGATTCAGTTTTTGAGCAATAAAATCAATAATCTCAGAGGGAGAATCGAAGCGGGTTCCAAGGAGAACGAGTACAGAAAAATCGCTCGGCTTCTGCTTGCCAATATTTCGAGACTTAAAAAGGGAGAGGATGAAATAAAGCTCGAAGATTTCGAAGAGGGTGGAATCATAACAATTCAGCTTGACAAAAAATTACCTCCCAATAAACTTGTTGACAAATATTTTGAGAAAGCTCGCGATGAAAAAATAAATTTTGAAAAGTCGAAGGAAATTCTGCGGCAAACGCTATCTCAATATGAAAAGCGAAAAGAGGAATTTGAAGAATTACAAAAAGCCGAGAAATTAAATGACTTGCTTGAATTGAAAAAAAAGTTGAAGTTTGCGGATGCAAAAAAAGAGAAGAGTAAATTGGACGAAGGAATAAAATACAGACGTTTTTTAATAGACGGGAAATATTATGTTTATGTAGGGAAAGATTCGGCGAGCAACGACAAACTTACGCTCCGGTTTGCCAAACAGAATGATTACTGGTTCCATGCGCGCGGTTTGCCCGGCTCGCATGTTGTGCTGAGAGTTGAGAACAGCAAAGAAGCGATTCCGAAAAGCGTGTTGAAAAAAGCCGCCTCAATAGCGGGCTATTTCAGTAAAGGAAAGACCGCTAAATTAGTTCCCGTTTCGTACACATTCAGAAAGTTTGTACATAAGAAAAAAGGGATGGCGCCGGGGAAAGTGTTGCTTACAAAGGAGAATGTATTAATCGTGCCGCCTGAAATCCCGAAAAATTGCGAGGAAGATTATGAATAAAATAAACGTGAACGGCTTGTCGCCGTTCGCCGCGGCTGATAATGAGCTACGCAAAGCGGCGGAAGCTTTTGAAACAGGCAATCACGGTAAAGCCCGCGTTTGCGCTCGAAGAGCCGTCGGTTACGTCGCCGAGTTTTATCTGCAAACGCATCGGGAATTGCTCCCGCTATACGGCAGGAGTTTTATGAACAATTTGAGAGGCATTGCCGCCGATGAGAATGTTCCTGATGAAGTTAGAAGTTGCGCGGAGAAATTGATCGTGCATCCCGAGTTTGATGAAATAAAAGGGGACGAAGCGATTAATTTGGCGAATAAGATAATAGCTTATTTCAAAGGAAAAATCTCGTCATAATGCCGGTGAGTTTGCCACGACAATCCACTCGCGCTGATTGTCTCGCAATCCATGCCTTCAAAACTCATATGCCTGTGCTTCCTCACTTACCAAACAAGTATTTAAGTTTCAATACTGTAAAACCGCTGAAATTTTTCGTTGGAAATCACTATTTTAAAAATTGAAATTAAACAAGAAGAGGAAGAAATGAAATCATTTTTTAAATTTGTTCTGCTGCTGCTAATTGTTAATCTAACTTTTGTCTCCGCACAAACTAAACGTCCAATGACGCCGGAAGATATGTGGAAAATGCTCCGTATCGGCTCGATGGATATTTCTCCCGACGGTTCTTTGATTGTTTTTTCGGTGAGCAAATATTCAATGGACGAAAATAAGGGTGACAGCGATATTTGGATTGCGTCGGTTGACGGGAAAAAAGTAGCTCCGATTTTAAATTCTTCCGAGTCGGAAAGTTCTCCAAAATTTTCTCCGGAGGGCAAATCGATATTTTTCAGTAAAAAAGGGCAGATTTACCGTTGTGATTATAATGGTAAAAACATTAAAAAAGTTACCGATGTTTACAGCGGCGTCGGTGGGATCGAATTTGACAAATCGGGCGATAAGTTCCTTTTTATTTCGGATGTTTATCCGAACTGTAAAACTCAAGAATGCAATAAAAAAGAAGACATTAAACGTAAAAATGATAAAACCGATGTTCGAGTAATTACCGGATTGATGTTTAGAGTTTGGGATCATTGGAGAGGCGATAAACGAAGTCATCTTTTCCTATACGAATTTAAAAACAACGGTATCACGGATTTAACCGAAGGAAGTGTGCACGATGTTCCGCCTCTTGATCTCGGAAGCGGGCACGATTACGGATTTTCCCCTGACGGAAAAGAAGTAGCTTACACAATGAATAAAGATAAAGTAAACGCGATAAGCACAAACAACGATATTTTTACTATTTCGCTTCCGCAAGTTAAAGCAACCGGAAAAGTTGCCGACAAAAAAATATCCGTAAGTAAAGGAAACGACAACCAGCCGGTGTATTCGTCTGACGGTAAATATATTGCATTTCGTTCAATGGCTCACGCCGGTTTTGAAGCGGATAAATCGACTTTGATGATATACGATAGAAAAACCGGAGAGATTAAAAATCTTACTAATGATTTTGATCGATCAATAGGAGAAATTGTCTGGTCGCCTGATTCTAAAACAATTTATTTTACTTCTGCCAATTATATTTATAATTCGATTTACAAAATTGATTTGGCAAGCGGCAAAATTAAAATGCTGGTTGAAAAACATGTTAATTCAAATTTAATTATTTCTCCAGACGGTAAAACACTTTACTTTAAGCAGCAACGCTCTACTCAGCCCTATGAAATTTTTGCTTTGAATCTTGTATCAAATAATCTTAAACAGCTGACATATCTTAATAAAAAATCATTGTCCGGACTTTTGTTTAACGATATAGAAACTTTTTGGACGACAACAGATGACGGAACTAAAATTCAAGCCATTCTCGTTAAACCTCCTCATTTTAATCCGGATAAAAAGTACCCGCTTATATTTCTGATTCACGGAGGACCGCAGGGGCATTGGACGGATGATTTTCATTATCGCTGGAATATTCAGCAGTTTGCCGCTCCGGGTTATGTCGTAGTGGCTGCAAACCCGCGCGGAAGTGTTGGGTACGGGCAAGCTTTTACCAACGCTGTTTCCGGCGATTGGGGCGGTAAACCTTACACCGATTTAATGTCCGTTCTCGATAACTCTTTGAAGAAGTTTCCGTTTATCGATAAAAATAATTTATTCGCCGCGGGCGCGTCGTACGGCGGATTTATGATTAACTGGATTGAAGGTCATAACGACAGATTCAACGCACTCTTTTCTCACGACGGAGTTTACGATCAGCGAAGCATGTACGGCGAAACGGAAGAGCTTTGGTTCCCGGAATGGGAATTTAAAGGAACGCCTTGGACTAATCCTGAGCTTTACGCAAAATGGTCGCCGAGCAGCTATGTTAAAAATTTCAAAACTCCTATGTTAATTGTACAGGGCGGACATGACTTTCGCGTTCCGCAGGGACAAGCATTTCAGCTTTTTACCGCATTGCAGAGAGTGGGAGTCGAAAGCAAGCTCCTTTATTTTCCGAATGAAACGCATTTTGTTACCAAGCCGCAGGACGCTAAATTTTGGTGGCATTCTTTATTTGATTGGTTTGAACAACATAAAAAATAATCGAGGTGAAATAAATGAAAGATATTGAAGATACTGATTTCGAAATTAGTTCTCCCGAAGAAGTTGAAGCTAAGACGGCTGAAGTTGAAGAAGGTTTGTGGAGCAAAATAGAAAGGACAGGGGAGAAGATTTCCTTTGTAAATGATATACTGGCGCTTTATAAATATATGAAAGACGATTCCGTGCAGTGGTACAGAAAGGCAATTGTTATCGGCGCGCTTCTCTATTTTATTGCTCCGGTTGATGCGATTCCCGATTTAACTCCGTTAGTGGGATATTTGGATGATCTGGGAGTAATAACCGCCGTCGTTAAATATCTCGGGCATGAACTTGTTCCTTATTACGAAAAGTAGGTCCCAATGAACTTTAAGATTATTGATTCCGAAACTGTTTTTAGGGGACGCGTTTTCGACGTAAAGGTTTATAAGATTAAGTATGATTCGGGAAACGAATCTGTCCGCGAGGTTGCGCTTCATAACGGAGGCGCAGTTGTGCTGGCGATTACGCAAGACAATAAAATTATTTTTGTCAGACAGTATCGTCATCCCTTTAATGAATTTATGATTGAGCTTCCCGCCGGAAAATTGGAAAAGGGGGAAGACCCTTACGTTTGCGCATCGCGAGAGTTGAAGGAGGAGACGGGATTTACAGCTCCGGAATTGGTTAAGCTCGGAGCGATAGCCACAACTCCCGGTTTCTGCACGGAAGTTCTGCATATTTATTTGGCGAAAGATTTAATCCCAGGCGAAACGGAAAGGGAAGAAGGGGAATACGGAATGGAACTGCTTGAGCTTACTTTGGAAGAAGCCGAGGAAAAAGTACAAAGCGGCGAAATTTTTGATTCCAAAACATTAGCGGGATTATATTATTACAGATTGAAATTACTCTCCGAAAATCGGTACTGATTATTAGAAGTGTGGATTTTATTATCGGCAAAATCGCTCTTATCTAATTCTATTCTTGACAAGAGTTAAAAAGTTACTTAAATTGCAATTCAAAATTAAGACAAAGGAATACTATAGCGCAATTGTTACTTTATTTTTTACCATTTTAAATATTTAGTTTTTTAATTGAAGAGGTTTAAATGAGTAACAAACTTTTTGCGGTTTTAGTGTTCTTTTATTGTGTTAACCTGGTTACAGCACAAAACGGGGTTAAAGTCCTCAGTTCCTCTTCCGAAGAAATTATTATTCAGTTTACTCCGAAATTTGATTTTTTCGAAAAAGATAAAGCCGGATTCTACGAAATAAAAATCCCCAACTCATCGTTGGATAATTTAAAATTCGGACAGCCGAACATTCCGTCTGTTAGTTTTATTCTCGGAGTACCGCAATTCGGCAGCAATGTTAAAATCATTAACGCCCATTACACAATTGTAAAAGGTAAAATTAAAAAGTTTATCCCATGGGAAAACTTAAACGAAACTAATCCCAATCAAGAATATTCCGATTCGGTTTATAATTCCTACAACAACCAAAACTGGATTGAAAAAGCCGCGCAAGGAATTACGCGCGGAGTAAGAGTGGAATCATATCGAATTTATCCCGCGCTTTTTAATCCCCGGGCAAATCAGATAAAAAAGCTTAAGTCGCTGAAATTAAGAATCAGCTATAATAAAGGAGGAAGTTTCCGGCGAAAAGCTGATAAAATGCTTGCCGGAGTTCTATCAAATTATTCTGTTGCAAAAAATTGGGGATTAAAG
>JALWEC010000056.1 GCA_027036655.1 Melioribacteraceae bacterium | reverse complement strand
TGGCTGAAATAATATCGCTATTAAGAACTGATGAAATGAAAAACCTCCGAACTTGTCCCGACGTCCTTTCGTTGTGATTTACTCCGCCGACATTCGTTAGTAAAATCCTTTCAGAGATTATTCTTTTCAGCTTATCTCCCTTTTTGGTTCCGGCTTGTCCGGGTTGGGTTTATATAAAAAACGCGCGTCCCGCTCTTTTTGCGGGATATAGATTCTTAGAAACCTTTGCACAACCTAAATTTGTCATATTGAGTTCGCCACGTTTATACCGACCGCTTTATGTCGGGGGCGAAGGTGGAAACCGTCCGATATATCTCTAAATTCGGTATAATTACCGGTTTTAAGATTCTTCCGCCGTGGCGGATTCCGCTTCGCTCTATTCAGAATGACAAATAAATTGGGTTATGTAAAGCATTCTCTTATTCACTTCGGATAGAACTACTCGAAATCAGTTAAAAAATTGATCAGCGTGAAATGTTTTATTCCTTCATAATTGTCGAACGAAATTTTATCCATACTTACAATTATTTTTTCATAATTATCATTGATCGCCAATAAATTACCGAATTCTCTATCGATTGTTTTTTTATCGGAAAGTAGATAACTGACTTGAATATAAACCGTTTTATTCTTTTTTTGAGCCACAAAATCTATCTCGCGATCGCCAAGCGTTCCTATTTTTACATCGTATCCTAAAAAAATTAAGTGTGCAAATACTGCGTTTTCAATTATTTTCGAAATATCCTGCGCCCTAAAACCGATTAATGAATTTCGCAAACCGATATCTTCAAAATAATATTTTTCGTTAACTTCAAAAATCTTTTTACCCTTAATATTTATTCTTTTTACTTTTTCGACTAAATATGTCGATACCAGCAACCCCAGATAGTTCACAACGGTATTTACGGGAATCTTAATTTTTTGACTTTTCAGATATTCGCTTATCCGATTCGCCGAAATTAAATTTCCGGAATTCTCAGCCAAATATTCCGACAGCTTAAATAGAAAATCAACATTGCGTAGGTTGTAACGCGCAATAATATCTTTCAGCAGCACGGTATTAAAAATATCCTTGAGATATGAAAAAACTATTTCTTCTTCAAGAGCAAGATTCTTTAAATACGGCATTCCCCCGAAGCGCAGATATTTCATCAGAGAGTCGTCATTATTCGGAAGGTTATGAAAAATTAAAAATTCCGGGAATGAGAGTGGATTAACTTTTATCTCGATGTATCTTCCCGATAAATGCGTAGCCAATTCACTCGAAAAAAGTTTTGCGTTACTCCCCGTAATGTAAATATCAACATTCTCTCTCTTTTGTAAATCACGAAGAACTTTTTCAAAATTTTTAATATCCTGAATTTCATCAATAAAAATATAATTGTACGTTTCGGTTAAATTATTAACAATATAATCGAACAAACTTGCATCATCATTAATGAAATCAAATTTGTAAAGTTCTTTATCAATAAAGATAATATTGGAGTTCGGTTCGGATTCTAAAAATTCTTCCGCAAGATATTTTAATAAATAGCTTTTACCTGTTCTTCTTTGACCGACAAGCACTTTTATAATTTCTTTTTTTATAAAAGGTTCAATTTGAGATAAATATTTTTTTCGAGGTATAATTTTCATTTTTTGAACTTTTTTATTTTAAATATAACTAATAAATCGTAAACAATAAGCATTTTTATTAGTTATAACTAACAAAAGCTATGCAAATTGAAAAATTATTAAGTATAAGAA
>JALWEC010000055.1 GCA_027036655.1 Melioribacteraceae bacterium | reverse complement strand
TACAAATTCGGAAATCTGTTTAGGATCTTCAAACGTAAAATTAACATCTTTACCGCCCGCAATACCTGTAACTTTAATATCGTCAAGCGTGATGTTATATTGGTCAGTTACTCTATTATGCTCCCAAGCAAGATAAACTGTCTGGTTAGCATAAGCGGATAAATCTACCGTGTACATTGCAAATTGTCCCGCAGCATCAGCGCCGAGAGTTTCATCAAGCAATACATCGGTAAATGTTGATGTGTCTTGACTAACTGTTGAAATTCTAAGTTCAAAGTGTTCCTGATACCAACTTGCATCGGATCCACCCATATAAAATGTAAGTACGGGAGTATCACCTAAGTTGATTGCAGGAGAAATTATCCAGTTATCAGGAGTTAAAGGGCCGGAATTATTGTCATATGAGAAACTTGCCAATGCATACATTCCGGTATGGACAAACTGGTCCCAGACGCCCCAATTATGTCCGTCGCCGTCGCCGTCAACAACTGCGGCGCCGTCAGGAATGTCTCCGGTTTCAAATCCTTCCTGATATGAATCAGGTTCGGTCGGAGGAACGAAATTCCAAACAAGATCAACTTTCCCGACTTGTCCGAAAGCCGATAAATCAAACGGTGCCGGATGCATATCTTCAGCCGTAGTGAACGACCAAACCGGACCTGCCGTATAACTTCCGTCAGAAGCATATTCTACAACTCTCCAGTAAATTGTCGAGCTGCCCGGTAATCCGTTTTCCGGAGTAATATTGGAAATAACGGTTGTGTCGGCAGAGCCGTCAAAAACGACCGCAGAAGAATCCATATTTTCAACCGCTACTTCATCCCCGTTACTGGCATAAAGTACATTAAAGAAAGTTGCAGATGGATTTTCCCAAGAAATTACTTGATCCAAAGGTACGTCAGTAGCTCCGTCTTCCGGTACCGGATTTGTCGGATTTCCCGGTCCTTCGACATAATAATCTATCGTTATATCATCAACGCCTGTACCCCAAGCAGAATAACTCGCATCGGTAACGTCTCTCCAACGGAACATAACGGTTTGACCTACGTAATCAGCCAAAACATCGGTAACCAAATGATATTGCGAATCATGTGTTGGTTCTGAAAGTGTATCCAAACCGGTCCAAGTCATTCCGGCATCTGTTGAAATTTCAAAGAATGTCGTATCATGTCCGGCAACCTGAACGCCCTTTGTCGAAATGTCGTCATCCTTCCAATAGAAACTGATATACATTGCTTCCGTTGCATCCAAAGTTACTGCCGGAGTAATTAGATCTGCTTCTCCGCTATGACTAAAGCTGACTCTTGCACAGTAGTTGCCGGAATTTGCTTCAGTTCCCTGAGACCAATAACCGTCAGGATTGCTCCAGCCAATAGGAGGAAATTCTCCGGATTCAAACCCTTCCGTGTAAGGGAATGTTGTTACCGTATAAGGATTAACGGTCATAACTCCCGAAACATTGGTAGTTCCATCCCAGAAACCTCCACCTCCCGCACTATAACCGCCATAAGTGTAGGGACCACCGTTATAGCGATAGCGGAATGCATAGTAATATGTTCCCGCTGGTAAAGCAACAACCTTTCCGAACATATATTCATCGTTATTGTCTGTCGGACCGAATTCATTGTATTGAGCTTCTTCCCACTGACTATCATCCCAAGTTGCAGGATTGCTGTTTGTGTCTGAAATTCCTATCCAACTTTCGATTCCTGCACCTTGACCTGCCCCTTCGGTTACGCCGGGAACATAAACCTGAGAATAAACGGTAATGCTGTCTCCTTGTGTAATATCAAGAGTCGGAGGCCATTGTAAGTTACACCAATCAACCGTCGAAGTACTTACATAAACCGGCGGAAGAATAACTTGGTCTAAATATTGGTTTACTCCGTATTTGGAGTTTGCAACAAATTTAACTCTGAATGATGTTGAATTTGTATCCGTTACATAATCGGCAACATCAAATTCAAAATAATGCCAATAATAATCCTGAACTAAAATCGAATCTACTTTTACCCAGTTCGTATCGGTAGTAACATAAACATCCATCCAATCAGTACTTCCCGATGACGGATGAGCGTAAAAGAATCCGAACCAGTCATTGTAATTTTGAGTTAAATCCAATTTGGGAGTTATCAATTCCGCAGCCGAACCTGAAGAGGCGCTGTAAGAATTATACTTGGCTACATTGTTACCGTCGTAAGACGAAGAAAACGGGTATTGCTCCCAATTATAAGAACCGTTCAAAATATTAGCGCTCCAATCGGTCGGGGGAAAATTATCTTCAAAGCTTTCCACATACATTCCCGTTGCATCATAAGAGGAGCCTTGCGCCGTGATGGTGTCGGATCCTCCGTTAGATTCAAAAATTAGCGAAGCGGTAAAATCACCGGCTTCAGTAGGCATAAAGTTCACGGCAAATGTATCGGCTGCGCCGGGTCCCAAAGTAACGGTTTCGTCGAAGTTAGTGGAAAAAGGAGTTCCTTCAAAACCTGATACGCTTGAGAATGTTAAATCGCCACCGCCGGTATTGGAAATGATAAATACATCGCCTGTAGTTGCGGTATCGCCCACGGCAAGAATTCCGAAATTAACCGAGTCATAATTAAGCGACAAAATAGGATCCGAGGGAGCTTCGTCAACTACAACATCGTCAATGTGCGGATTTGAATATCCATAAACACTAGTTCCGGTAAATTTTACGTAAACCGTTGAACCCACATAATCCGACAAATTTACAATTTGAACCGTCCAAGGGTCAACCGTAGTCGGAGTATCAAAAATATCGGTAAAAGTTGTCCCGTCGGTTGAAACCGAAACGGTTACATAATCGCTTCCGCCTCCATCCCAATAATAAAAAGAAAGCATAGGAACAGTGGCGCCGGTCAAATCAATTGCCGGAGTTGTAATTGAAGCGGAAACCCCTGATGAATAATTATAATCGTCAAAATAAATACAGCTACTTCCTTCGGCGGCGCTACCGGGTCCGTGTGTAGAACCGTCGTCTTGTTTCCAATCGTTACCCGTTCCCGGGTCTAATGTCCAGCCGTCAGGCGGGAATGCACCTTCAAATCCCTCTTCAAAATATGCGTCTTTCGAATCTCTACGAATAACTTTGGTAGAGTGTTTCATTGCATACTTTTTCAAGGAGATTTTGGATTCGTCTTTCTTATCGACTGCAAATAATGTAACTGCCGACATAAAGAAAGCCATAGTTAAAAATATTGAGAAAAACTTTCTCATAAGACCTCCTGTTTAGTTAATGAAATAATGTTTTGAAACATTTATGATATTGTAAAAACTAACTAACAGTAAAACGTACTTCTTTGTAAATGATTCTTAAAGACCTTTGCAAAACCTAAATTTGTCATATTGAGTTCGCCACAGCGAAGGTGGAAGCCGTCCGAAATATCTCTAAATTCGGTATAATTACCGGTTTTGAGATTCTTCATTCCGCTTCGCTCCATTCAGAATGACATATAAAATAGGTTATGCAAAGCCTTCTCTTAAATAAAAGTACCTAACCTTTCATTTTAATTTTTTAATATAATAATATTCCTGAAAATTTACTTTAACAAAATCATTTTCTTAACAGAAACCAAATTGCCGCATGTCAATCTGTAGAAATAGATTCCGCTCGGTAAATCTCTTCCAATTTCATTCGGGTTAAATTTCACCGAATAACTTCCCGCCGGAAGCTCCTTATTAATAAGCGTTGTAATTTCTCTTCCAAGAGCATCGTAAACTTTTAACGTTACTTCGCCGTATCCGGAATTTGAGATAGTAAAATTAATTGTCGTTGAAGTACTTCCCGAAGAATTCCCTTCCTTGTAAAACGGATTGGGATAATTTTGAGAAAGTGAAAATTCTCTCGGCGCCGCTTCTCCTCCTTCGTTAACTCCAACCACGCTGCTGACCAATTTAACATCTAACCAAGTTGTTTCGTTTGCCTCAACGCTAACGTTTGTAAAAGTCTTTGTAAAAAAGCTGTCCGCCGAAACTTTAACCGTATAACTTCCCGCATTTATCGGGCGACTGAATCTTCCCGTTGTGTCGGAATAAACTTCGGAGCCATCCGCATCATGATTAACAATCTCAATCTTTGCGGCAATTGGTTTTCCCGTCAATGAATCGGTAACCATTCCTTGAATCCCGTACAAAGATTGCTGCATGTAATTTAAGAAAGAGCGGTAATTATATTCCCAATGAGGAAGCAAATCCGATGCGGGAAGCAATTTTATATCGGAAAGTTCAATTGTAACCTCGCGGCAATGGTGATAATAATTCATATAATCCTGACGCCCGCCGGAAATTGTGTACCAATCGTAGCCGTCTGTAATGCCGTCGTTAAATCCCGACATATAACCGCTCGGACTGTAAGTCTGTGCAGTATCGGCGTATTCATGCGAAACTACTTGGAACCAGGCGTCGTCCGGATGACGGGCATACCAAGTATCCCAAGGATAATTTACGACTTCCGCTCCGCCGTGAAAATTAGCCGACATAATAAAATTATTGGAATCGGCAAGATTCATCATATCAATTGTTTCCGGCTGATATTCCTCCCCGTCGGGATGTGGTCCGTCGTCGGGGTCGGGGAAATTACGGTTCGGGTCAACATAATTGGCGTTGTAGCGCATCGCACCTTGCACGCTGTTGTTGCCACCGTGGTAAGTCCCGTCGGGATTTGCAAGCGGATTAATCCAAATCTCAAGATTGTTAACTAAGTTGCGCACGCGCGAATCGGAACGGTAATTCTGCAAAAGATAATCAATCAAATGAAGCATCAAGATGTAGCCGGTGGTTTCGTCCCCGTGCATCGTTGACGTATATAAAAATTGAGGTTCCGCCTCCCGTTTGTTTACGTTGTCCGAAATCTTTACAAACAAAATCGATCTTCCTTCAACGGTAGGTCCTACGTTATACAACTTGCACAAGTTAGGATAATCCGCTTGGAACTGCTCCATTATTTGAACGTAAGCGTCGTAAGTAGGATAACTGTCCCAGTTCATAACGTCTTTGATATTGTCCGAAGTTTTAATTCCCTTCGGAGTTTTATAAGGAACAACTTCGTAAGGCAGATTAAATTTTAAAAAATTATTGAACTCTTTTTTATTTGCATAAGCAATTACTTCAAAACCGGTAATCTTATCTATCGAAACCGCGCGGCTTAATTCGGGAATTTTCCTTAAATCGTCGAGATGAATTTTAATTTCAATTACTCCTCGATTTTTGAATAAGGTTGATAAATCAGTGGAAAAAATATTAATTTGGAATATCAATAACAAAATAAAGGTAAAAAGTAATCTCATCTTACTCCTCGAATAAATGAATACAGAGTTAATTGTAATATTGTTTTTATTTCTATTTTTTT
>JALWEC010000054.1 GCA_027036655.1 Melioribacteraceae bacterium | reverse complement strand
ATCAGCGGTCTGTGTTTTACGGCACAATAATCACTTTTGCAGCTTCATTTGCGGTAGAATATCTTTATCGGAAAATTAAAGCGCGCGAGTTTAAGAAGATCGAATTCCATAAGCCTAAACTAATGAAAGAAGATTAGGCATATTGAACTCTCCGGAATTCCGGTTTTAATATTGAATTCTTAATGAGATGAGATTTCTGAATTAATCTTTCAAACTAATCGGACATAAAATGAACAGAACCATTAAAGCGGAAAAGCTAAGTTTAAAAGAGCTGATTGCAATGGGAGTCGGCGGTATGGTCGGCGGCGGAATTTTTTCTGTCCTCGGTTTATCCGTTGGATTAGCCGGTCATGCGGCGCCGGTTGCATTTTTAATTGGCGGCGTAATTGCGGCATTAACCGGATATTCCTATTCTAAACTGGGTTTAACTTTTCACTCGGACGGCGGCAGCTTTACCTATATGGAAAAAAGCGTTAAGAATAAAAATATTGCGGCTCTCGGCGGCTGGGTGCTGCTCGTCGGCTATATCGGAACATTAGCTCTTTATTCATACACATTCGGAGCGTATGGTGCGGCAATGGCGGGAAAATCTTCCCACACGGTTATGCTTCAGCATTTTTTCGCAAGTTTAATAATTTTAACTTTTCTCGGCGTTAATTTATACGGAATAAAAGCCGCCGGACACACGGAGCTTGTTATCGTAATTATTAAGGTGATTATTCTTCTCTTATTTGCGGTAATGGGATTATTCTTTGTTAAGGAAAATTACGTGCTGCCTCTTTTTAATAAATCCTCGTCGAATCTTTTTATGGGCGCCGCACTGATTTTTGTCGCTTACGAAGGATTCGAGCTTATTCCAAACGCTCAGAACGAAATGGAAAACCCCAAAAAAAATCTTCCGAAGAGCATTATGATTTCAATATTCATAACAATATTTATCTATCTGCTTGTTTCCTTTGTGGCTGTGGGAAACTTGACTCCGGAAAAGATTTCCCAATACAAGGAGTACGCTTTGGCGGAAGCGGCAAAACCGTTTCTCGGGCAAACCGGATTTATTCTTATCGGTTTGGGAGCGCTTCTTTCAACTGCTTCGGCAATCAACGCTACTCTTTTCGGGACGGCGCGACTGGGGATGTCGATGGCTCAGGAGGAAGATTTACCGAAGGTTTTTTCATTTAAGGAACGGACAAAAAATATTCCGTGGGTTAGTCTGGTTATAATCTCCGCGTTTACTTTGGCGTTCGTTAATATTGCCGATCTGACTTTAATTTCATCCTTTGCCAGTTCAACTTTTCTGCTGATTTTTATGTTCATTAATTTTTCGGCAATTAAGCTAAACAAAACAATTGGGATTAAGCCTCTTTATCCCGCGTTGGCTTTTATATTCAGTTCAATTTCGTGGGTTGTGCTAATGGTTTATCTTTATCGTACGGACGCCAACGGATTTCTCTGGCTCGGGTTTTTCTATTTGCTGGTTTTTGTAGCGGAATTTCTGTTCAGCAAAAGAAATATTTTTATCCGGTTTACCGAAAAGAATAGAGACAAAAAATAACGGAAGATACTCTTATCAAAATAATAGGAAAATTTATGACGCACAGAAATGAAAATCACAGATCAGCTAAAAATAAAGAAGAAAGCAAAACCAAATTTCATATCTGGAGAGTAGTAAAACTTTTCAGCATGTACTTTTTAATTTTTCTCTCGATTTTTTTGTGGATTGATTACTATTCTTACGTAATTATTAATCCGATTTTACTTACGCTCATCTCAATCGCGCTTGGAGTAATCGGGACTGTAATTCACATTATCCAGAAGAAAAAAACCGATATTGATTATCTTGTAAAAAAATTCTGAGAGACTTCTGTTCTCCAGTATGAAAGACTCACGTAAGTCTATGATCAATGTTGTCAATAAAAAAAATAATCATTCTCATTAACTTACTGATTCATCACCGGGTTAATGGGAAAACCATAATTGCCGTAACCGGTGCACCGGCTTATGTGCCATAGAGTTAACGAAACCGGTTGAACTTCATTGATATTACATTTTTACCCCATTGCCGAAGCAATGGGGTAATGATATAAAGCCCTTAAGTTAAATGTTAATTTTGGATAATAAAATATGTAAGAAAATCCTATAGAGACTTTTGCATAATCTAAATTTGTCTTATTGGCTCCGTTTTGATGGACTCAACATGAAAATTTCAGGTTATGCAAAACGCCTCCTTGTAATAAAACACTTTTATTCATCATCGTTTTCGTAAGCGATCTCACCGAATAAGGAATTATCCAAACCGGTAATTTCTTCTTCTTCGGATACTTTTACCGGAGTAAAAATGTTAATTATTTTTAACATGATGTATGTAAAGAAGAAACAGTAAGCTCCAACTGTAAGGACGGAAACCGTCTCTTTAAAGAAGAATGACCAACCGCCTCCGGTAAATAAACCGTTTGTTGTTACCATCGGATTTACGGCGCCCGTCGCAAATAAACCGAGAAGGATTACGCCGAGTATTCCGCCGACTCCGTGAACGCCCCAAACATCAAGGGCGTCATCCCATTTCAGTTTGTTCTTTAACGCAACGGCAAAGTATGTTACTATTCCGGCTGTAACGCCGATTATTGCCGCGCTGCTTACCGTAACAAATCCGGCTGCGGGTGTGATTGTAGCCAAACCGGCAACGGCTCCGGTAAGCAAGCCGAGGAACTTGGGCTTCTTTTCGAGAAACCATGCGATTATCAGCCAAGTTATTGCCGCAAACGATGCCGCGACGTCGGTGTTTAAGAATGCGTTTGCCGTAACCGCGTCAACCTGAAGTTCGCTTCCAGCGTTGAATCCGTACCAACCGAACCATAGCAAACCGGTTCCAAGCGCTACCAGCGGAATGCTGTGAGGTCCGTGTTCTTTAATTTTTCGTTTACCGACGTAGAAAACGGATGCAAGAGCCGCCATACCTGCGCTTGCGTGAACTACAATTCCTCCGGCGAAATCAAGAACTCCCCATTCCTGTAAAATACCGCCGCCCCAAACCATATGCGTAAGGGGGAAGTAAACGAAAAAGAGCCAGAAAGTTAAAAACGCCAAGTAGGCGGGGAAACGGACTCTGTTTGCAAATGCGCCGGTTATCAACGCGGGAGTAATAATCGCGAACATCATCTGATAAGCGACGAAAACATAGAGGGGAATCGTATTGTTTCCCGTGAACACATCGTGGAGCGAAGTCCCCGACAAAAATGCGAGATGAAGATTTCCGATCACTCCGCCCGCTCCGCTGAAGCTTAAGGAATATCCGACGGAAATCCATAGGACGGTTGTCCAACCCAATGAAACAAAGCTTTGTATCATAATTGTCAAAACGTTTTTTCGGCCTACAAGTCCGCCGTAAAAAAAAGCCAACCCCGGAGTCATTAACATCACCAAACTTGTGGCAACGAGCATAAATCCGGTACTTCCGGTATCAATCATAATAACCTCTGATAATTTTATTAATTAAATAGACAAACCGAAAATCAAATAGGAGATTTCGGCTTTGGGATTAATTGTATAGGAAACCGAAAGAGGAATGGAGAAGCTGTTTGTCAGCTTTATTTCTCTTTGCAGTTTAACTCCTAAATTTATTATGTTAAATTTTTCAGTTCCGTAATAAGCGGGATTGGTTTTGCTTCCGCCCGCCGCTCCTACAAATAAATCAAAATTATATTCCGAAACGGAAGATGAATAATCCAACTCAAAATAAGCGTTGCGTCCTTCGTCGTTATAAACGTTAACAAACGCGGAAAGCGACAAGGGGAATGAATTGTTTCCGGAAAGTGAGAAACCAAGTTCCAAGGTATGCGCGCCTGCGCCTTTGGGATTATCGTAATTGTTGAAGTTTCCGAGTTTAATTCCCGCTTGAGGAAAGTAATAATCGGTGATTAAAGTTGAAAAGCCCATCCCGTTTTTGAATCGGTAAGAATAACTTGCCCATGTATCAATCTCCTGACTAACGCCAAAATCATCGTCCGATTTATTGATTTTGGATAAAGCGTAAGACCCCCAAAACCCGAAGCTCAATCCCGAATATGATACTGAGAGAGCCGGCTGGATGTTTGGAGCGTCGTTAACCAAAGTTCCCCGCCAAACATATCGGCTTACAAAATCGGCTGAAGCCGAAGCGGAAAATGAACTTTGTGAAAAAACCGCCGTTGAAAGAAGAAGCGCTGAGAGAACAGCGAGAAAAGAATTTCGTTTTATTGATATTTTCATACAAATCCCTTAAAAGTTATTTATGTTTCCGAAACTTATTTTAATTAATGAAATCAGTGAAACACTAAATCAACGAACGGGACATATTTGTTGTCAGCGGGACAGAAAACCGATGTTTTTTACTTTGGAATTTTTATATTGAAGTTTTGTTGAAATAATACTGACCGGAAATGAACGATACTGAAAAAACAAATATTTTAATCATAGATAATCACATTAGCAACGAGATTGATTTTTCCGGAATATTTAATGAATCAAAATTCAAGATTTATCTTTCCGACGGAATTGAAAACGGACTTGAAATTGCCGCGCGTTATCTGCCACATATAATAATTTGTTCAATTACTGGCTTTGACGCCGGAAGAAAATTAATAGTTAATATTTATAATGAAGAACGCACCCGTTTTCTTCCGGTGATTTATATTTCGTCGTCGGTTTGGGATAAAAATGAATTCAGAGCAATAATGAATCTCGGCGCGGCGGATTTTTTCCCGGCGGATTTTAAATCTGAGGATTTGGTTAAGTCGGTTCAAAGAAGGGTGGCGCAAAGGGCTGAGTTTAAAACTCAGATAATGGAAACTTGCCAGCGCGCCTTCGAAACTGAAAATCTAACAAAGAAAGATCATATTTTAATTACGGTCGGGAAAAGACTTCAGCTCGTAAAGTATGATCAAATTGTTTGTATCTCGGCAGAAAAGGAATATTCAAAAATCAGAACAGTGAAGGGGAAAGCCATTATCGTCAGGAAGTCGCTAAAAAGCTGGCTGGAAATTTTACCTCCGAATGACTTTTTACGAATTCACCGTCAGAATATTATTAATGTAAATTCAATTGAAAAAATTGAAAAGACAAAGTCGAGGAGTTATGTGGTTTATCTTAAAACTCTCTCGAAGCCTCTCGAACTGAGCCGACGCTACTCGGCAATAATGCGAAAAACCTTTTCGGGAAAAACGGAATTATAACGGACTAGCGATGTTCTATTATTCGCGAAATTTTTCATACAGGTATTTTTTAATTTTAGCAGGGTAGTTTGTCGTTAAAGCATCCGCGCCGAGTTTGGTCATATCTAAGGCGTCGTTAGGCGCTTATAATTATAATCTGTGTTATTCGTGGGAGGATAATCGGATGATATTAC
>JALWEC010000053.1 GCA_027036655.1 Melioribacteraceae bacterium | reverse complement strand
TTTATACCGGATTTATTTTTAATTCGCCAACCCAAGCTTCAGAAGGTTTTGAATAACCGAATAATATGTAATCCAAATGAGCTGAATAATTTAACAATCGGTTTAACAGGCTAGGTTGAAAATTCATGAGTCCGCCAAGGCGGTGCCGCGCTTCACTATGTTTCGCTCGCAATGACTGTTTGTTCGTTTAAATATTAACGTCGTTGCGAACTGCGACGTTAGGAGCAGTGAAGCAATCTCATCGGAAAACACGCGGATGTTGAATGTTCAAAATCGGTTTAACGGGTGAGGTTGAATACTGGTGAGATTGCCACACCCTGATTTCATCAGGGCTCGCAATGACAGAATTTTTTTCGGTTTGTTTTTAATGATGTTTTTCCCAAATCTGAAATCCCATTTACCGCGTTAGCTGATAGTAATTTCCATAAATTAAAAACAAGTATCTATGGCACAAT
Source organism: Melioribacteraceae bacterium (assembly GCA_027036655.1). Lineage (GTDB taxonomy): Bacteria > Bacteroidota > Ignavibacteria > Ignavibacteriales > Melioribacteraceae > WGAL01. The sequence continues at coordinate 1,298 of JALWEC010000053.1, read as the reverse complement.
ACTATATGGAGGTGCAAATAAAGAAGAGTTGTAAATTTTGATTTTATTCAAAAAAAATAGACAAGCAACTCCGAATAATTGAAATATTTAGTAGCTTTAATTATAAAATAATTTTTAATAGATGAGAAGGAGGCAAATATGAAACTTTTTAAGTTACTTTTAATGAATTTATTTTTTATAACTTTTATCTCGGTTCAAGCCCAAGATGTTCAGGTTTCGAACGCCAACGGCTACTCGGTTGATTTTCCGCATGTAGCTCTGGGAACCGAAAACGCTAATCTGATTTACGGAACAAACTTTTATTTTTATTCATTCCCGATTGCCGGTCCCGCAGCCCCGATTAGCGATCCCGTCCGTCCTTCCGAGGATGCATACGGACCAAACACAACTTCAATTGCCGTTAATTATAATTCCCCTAATCAAATAGCAATTGCGTACATGGATTTCCATTATCAGTATGATCCGGTTGTGCAGTTTTACGGGATTTATCTCGTAAAAAGTAATGACGGCGGTGCAACTTGGGAAACGCCGGAATTGATTGATACCGTAACTTACGGAAATTCAATCTCAAACTTAAGTTACAATCTTCCGGTAGCTAAGTATGATGACAACGGACATCTCTACCTTTTCTACAGGGTTAATCAAAATACATTTGACGAAAATGCTCTCTATCTTTGGAAAGATGGAGTAAGAACAAGAATTGACGATCAAACGAATGATGATTTTGAAACTGCTGCCGATATGACGGTTGAAGGAAGCAGGGTATCGGTTTCTTACGGCAAAATGGAAAATGAAAATGTGGTTTTCTATCTAAGATATTCAACGGATGGAGGCAACATGTTCTCCGACCCGATTTTAGTTAAGAATGAGGGAAATGGTTTTCTGAACGGTGATAATTTTACAAAAGCTTTTTGTAATTTAGATGGTACCTTGGAATATGTCTGCTCTTACTTTAACTCTCCGACAAAGTGGTATTTTTCAGATGATAACGGAGCAAATTGGACGGAAGCAGGAACGGTTGATTCGCATCAATACCTCAGCTATGTTGCAATAAAAAGAGCTGACGAAGGTTACTACATGAAGGTTTATGTTTACAATCAGAATGTTTATATGAGCTATGGAAGCGACTTAAATCAATTAAATTATGAAGGGATGAGATTAAACAGCGTAGAAGGTCATGAGTCCGGTGGTGATTATATTGATTTTACAATTTCACCGCAGTTAAATAAATACGCCGTTTCGTGGCAGGATGACAGAACGGGACATGATGAAATATTTTACGCTTCCGGCGATTTGCC
>JALWEC010000052.1 GCA_027036655.1 Melioribacteraceae bacterium | reverse complement strand
GAAATCTATTTGGAGTCTGAGAGATATTTTATTATTTCCAATAATTGGCCTAAAGATTTTAATAACGGTCGAGCTTAAATTTTTCCCCGAGATAAAGTTTTCTTACTTCGGCGTCGTCGGCTAATTCAGATGCGGAACCTTCCTTAAAGATTTCCCCTTCAATAAGAATGTAACCTTTATCAACAATGCTCAACGTTTCGTGAACGTTGTGGTCCGTAATTAATATTCCGATTCCTTTGTTTTTAAGATTCGCAACAATGTTCATAATATCTTCAACGGCAATCGGATCAACGCCCGCAAAAGGTTCGTCGAGCAAAATGAACTTCGGGTCGGTTGCAAGCGCGCGGGCTATTTCGGTTCGGCGGCGCTCTCCCCCGCTAAGCTGCATTCCCAAACTTTTTCTGATATGCGCGATACTTAGTTCCTCGAGTAACCCTTCCATCTTTTCTTTTCTTTCATCTTTGGTAAGGCGCATCATCTCAAGAACCGCCATTATGTTATCCTCAACGGACAAACGGCGAAAAACAGAAGCCTCCTGCGGAAGATACCCGATACCGAGTCTGGCGCGCTTGTACATCGGCAGCCGAGTGATTTCCTCATCGTTGAGAAAAACTTTTCCTCCGTCTGCGCGTATCATCCCGACAATCATGTAGAACGTAGTCGTTTTTCCCGCACCGTTCGGACCAAGTAGTCCTACAATCTCACCCTGTTCAACTCCAACCGAAACGCCGTTAACGACTTTCCTTTTTTTATAAATTTTTACTAAATCTCTACTCTCTAATTTCATCGGATTTTCCCCTTATCATTTCTCAACAGACTTTTTATTTCTTTGTGCATCGCCGTTTAGTCCTGTATCTTGTCGTATCTTCTGCTATCGAGAACCACTCCACAACAAATTTGTTTGTAATGTTTTCCGTCAAGGGATGGTACTTGACGACAGTCATATTTACCATAATTTATGTTTATTTGTTTAATCCCGAAGGGATTAAATATTTATAAAATTCCTTTGCATAATATTATTCGACCCCGTTGGGGTCGTATATAATTACTAATTTATTTAACTATAAATCCGCCTTGGCGGAGTGAATCCTTCGGATTCATCATTAATCAAGCCATTTGAATAAATATTCGTCTTTATGTTCAATTTGATATTTTGTTAAAAATTCTTTGTATTCTTCTCTAAATGTTTTTTTTCTATGATGTTCTTTTTGATTATTGATATATGAAATCACATTGTCAAGAGCAAAATGAGAATATGAGAAAGCCCCATATCCTTCCTGCCATTCAAAGTTAAGATTTGTAAAACCTTTTTCCTTTATAAAAGCATTAGATGATTTTTTAATTTCTCTAATCAAATCTGACAACCGACAGGAAGGTTTTAATCCGATAAGAAAATGTATATGGTCTTGAACGCCATTAATACACAGCATTTTTTGATTTTTGTTTTTCACAATTCCTGTAATGTATTTATAAAGTTCATTTTCCCATACTGGGAGAATTAAACTTTGTCTGCCTTTTACGGCAAAAACAATATGAATATAAATTTGAGAAAAACTTCCAGCACTCATTATGTGCTTACCTTATATAATTTTTGTTCCAATTCTTTCAATGCTTCTGAATATTTCGTTTTATTTCCAAACTGTTTAATTTTTTACGTATTGTCGTGTAGGCTATATTTTTCCGTATTATTTTAAGTATGCTGTTCATTTAACCTTTGAAATTTTCAAAATTAATGTTCGTTTTTTATTAATCCCGAAG
>JALWEC010000051.1 GCA_027036655.1 Melioribacteraceae bacterium | reverse complement strand
TTATTTTGTTAAAAATAATATGGATTGTTGTGCAAACAAGAAACTTTAACGTAATTTCTTCGGAAAAATTTATCTACGCTTACGATGGTAAATTCCCATCTATTCACCCAACTGTTTTTATCGCTCCCGGAGCAAAAATTATCGGCGACGTTGAAATAGGAAAAAACTCATCCGTCTGGTACAACTGTGTCGTAAGGGGCGACGTGCATTACATTAAAATCGGAGAAAGCACAAATATCCAGGACTTATCAATGCTGCACGTCAGCGTCAATACGCATCCGCTTAATATCGGCAATTTTGTTACGGTTGGTCACAGCGTTAAACTTCACGGATGCACGATTGAAGATTACGTTCTAATCGGAATCGGTTCCGTGGTGCTGGACGGAGCGATTGTCCGGACAAATTCCGTTGTCGCGGCAGGTGCGGTTGTTACGCCCGGTTTTGTAGTCCCGAGCGGGAAATTGGTCGCAGGCGTTCCGGCAAAAGTTATAAGAGATTTATCTGATGAGGAGATAAATTACTTAAAAGTCTCGGCGGAACATTATTCCGAATACGCTAAACTAAGCTATGAATCGGCGCTTGAGGAGGAGTTATGAAGGTTAAGTTTTGGGGAGTCAGAGGTTCAATCCCGGTGCCGGGTAAGAACACTGTACAATACGGGGGAAACACGCCTTGTATTTCCGTCGGTAACAACTCAAGCGAGTTGATTATTTTTGACGCCGGTACGGGAATATTTAATCTCGGGAATGAAATCATAAATGAGAAGAAATATAATAGTCTTCATATTTTCCTAACTCACTTCCATTGGGACCATATCCAGGGTTTTCCTTTTTTCGCTCCTTTTTTCTCCTCCGAATTTCAAATAAAAATATATTACAATTCCGTTGAAGGACTAACCGCGGCAAAAGCAATTGACGAACAGATGAAGAGCGGGTTTTTCCCCGTAAAACGAGAAGAAGTTTTTAAAGCAAATATTGAATTTGTTGATATTTCATCCCTTGATGAGGTGAATATAGATATATTCAAAATTAGAAAGATACACACTCATCATTCAGAAGGAACTTATTCTTACCGTGTAGATGAGGATGAAAAATCCTTGGTTTATATGACCGACAATGAAATTCTTTGTAAAAAAGGAGAGCTTCACCCGAGTTTGGAGAGTATATGCGAGTTAAACGCGGACTTAATTAATTTTACGGATAATGCCGATATACTGATTCACGACACGCAATATTTCGAAGAGCATTTCTCCGAAAAAGTGGGATGGGGACATTCCAATAACTCGGCTGTCGTTTACTTTGCCCACAAAGCAAATGTTAAGAAACTCTTTCTTTTCCATTATGATCCGGGTTTTAACGATAATCGGGTTGAAGAACTTCTTACGGAATCCGTTGGCATAGCGAAAAATGAATTAAACAGTAAAACCGAAATTCTGTTATCGCGGGAAGGCGTTGAAACGGAATTTTAAGATTTTCATCTTTTCCTTTTTTCTATTTACTAATTGAACTCTAGAGTATTTATTTGTTTTTTTGATTTCCCCGATATTCTTATATTTAGTTAAAAGAAGGAAAATTTTTAATGTCAAAAAATATCAGGGTCGGAGTCTCAAAAGGTTTTAAGATTTCAAAAAAAAGTGTTCATGAGCTTATAGGAAAATTATCTAAAGAACTTAATTTTACTGTCTGTTCACTGGATGTTAATTTTGTGGATTTGCCCTCTATCGTTGAAATTAACAATTCCTACATGAAACATAATTTTCCCACCGACATAGTAACGCTTGACTTTTCTTCCGAAATTGGTAGATTAGATACTGAACTTTTTATTTCGTTTGATGTCGCTAAGGAAAATGCCGAAAAATATAACGTCGAGTTGAATGAAGAGCTGGTCAGATTGATTATACACGGAATACTTCATGTTATAGGATACGACGACACTACTCCGAACGAAAAAAGAAAGATGAAAAGAGTTGAGAATAAATTAACCGAAAAATTCGGTCAATTCAATTTGAAAGCGGTTATTAAATGAAAGCAAAAATTGTTGAAATCTTACAGATAATTTTAGAAGAAATGCACGAAAGCAGATCTCTTGAAGATATTAATCTTTCTCTTGCAAAGGAGATGGATAAAGACGCCGTAAACGTAGCTTTCAGTCTTTTGTTTGATAAGATTATTTATAAGCGCGAATATATGGAAAGCGGCGACAACAATTCCTCCTTTAGGGTAGCAACCGAAGAAGAAATTTTGAACATGGGCGTTGACAACTACAATTACCTCCTTTATTTGTTTAATCTTGGAATTTTTGACAATGAGGATTTTAACGTTATCATGGAACAAATAGATTTTTACCCTCGTTCCGTTTTAACTCGCGAAGATATTAATTTAATAGTACTTTTCTCTTTAATGGATGATGCGGAGATGATTCCCGGCAGCAGATTCTTTTTAAATACTTCTGACAAAATAAATTAATTTGTGACTGAAATAACTTTTAAAAAATCGCTTAACGACTACCTTCGGGAGCTTTCCGGGATTCGGAGACTTTCCGAAAATACAATTTCGGCATATCGAAGGGATTTGGAGCAATTCATAGTTTACTGCGAGAAAAATAAATTAACCTCTCCCAAGGATATCAGCGAAAAGAAAATCCGGCGTTTTATGGTCTATTTAAGCTCGCGGCAGTTAAGTCCGACAAGCGTAAGCCGGAAGTTAAGCGCTTTAAGAAAATACTTCGACTATTTGCAAAGAGCTGAAATCGTAGTTAAAAATCCGCTTAAAAACCTCTCCAATCCCAAAAGAAATAAAATGCTACCGACGACAATTTCCGTAGATTCTTTTAAACAAATTCTTCAAAAGATCGAAAAATCTTCCGATGATTACAGGGAAGAAACAAAATTAATTTTTCAACTTTTGTACGGCGAGGCGATAAGAGTTTCGGAATTATGCGATTTAAAAGTAAAAGATATCGACTTTGCAAATAAATCATTAAAAGTTTTCGGAAAAGGAGCTAAGCACAGGAACATTCCTCTTGGTAGCGTTGTAATTGAATCATTAAAAAACTATTTAAGAGGCAGGGCGGAGCTTTCGTCCGAGTCGCCGTTGATAACAACAAAAAGCGGGAATAAGATTTACCCGAGAATGGTACAAAGATTAGTGAAAAAGTACATTGCAATGGTAACAGACGTTGAAAAAAAATCGCCGCATGTTTTACGCCACAGCGCGGCAACGCATTTGTTGGACGATGGAGCCGATTTGCTTTCGGTTAAGGAAATTTTAGGACATGAAAATTTATCTACAACGCAAATTTATACTCACATCAGCGTTGAACATCTAAAAAAAGTTTATAAAAACTCACACCCAAAATCATAGGAGTTAATCATGAACATACGAATAACAGCAAGAAAGTTCAAAGCATCGGATTCATTGAAAGAATATGCGGAGAGCGAGGTTAAAACCCTCGAAAAATACTTTGATCCGATTCTTGACGCCGAAGTTATCCTCAGTTATATTCACCCGAAAGAGAGCATCAAGAAAGCTGAAATAATCTTAAACATACCTAAACGGGTGGTTAAATCCGAAGTTGAAAGCGATGATTTTAAGAAGTCGATTTCGACTGCGGTTGATAAATGCAAACGACAACTTAAAAAAATCAAGACACAATTAATCGAGCACTAATGCAAATATCAAAAAACGATATTATAAGAAACGAAAGTATTACCGTTAAATTCTTTTATGAAAATGTTAAAGAGCTTTTCGGAGTAAAATTACTTACTCCGGAAGGCGTTGGATTTGAAAAAGAGATAAAAGATCAAAACTTACACAGACCCGGTTTGGCTTTAGCCGGGTTTGTGGAACTTTTTACATATAACAGAATTCAATTGATTGGGAATACGGAAAACAGGTATTGCTTGTCCCTAAGCGAAGAAGAAAGGGACAATGTAATCGAGAGATTATTAAGTTTTGATGTTCCGGCAATTATATTAAGCAACGAGAACGCACCGTGTCCCGAACTGATTAAACATGCAATCAAGCAAAATGTCGCCGTTTTTCAGATTGAAAATACAAGCACAAAAACAGCTTACTTAATCGGGGATTTCCTTGAAGATCAGTTTGCGACACGAGTTTCCCTGCACGCTTCGTTTGTTGACGTTTACGGAATCGGGATGCTTTTTCTCGGGAAATCGGGAATAGGGAAGAGCGAAGTGGCGCTCGATTTGGTTGAAAGAGGTCACCGTCTTGTAGCGGACGATGTTGTAATCCTAACAAAAAAAGGGGAACATATTTTAATAGGAACGGGAACGGATATAATCCAGCATGTAATGGAAATACGGGGAATAGGAATTGTGGACGTTCAACACATGTTCGGAGTTCGTTCTATTCGTCATCAAAAACGGCTTGAGATTGTAATAGAACTTGAGATTTGGGATGAAAACACCGAATATACCAGAACCGGTTTGGACAATGAAACAATTTCAATTTTGGATATCAAAATACCTTACATGAAGTTGCCCATTTTTCCGGGTAAAAATATTACGGTAATCGCCGAAACAATAGCTTTGAATTATCTTGCTTCGCATTACGGTTATAACGCGGCAAAAGAACTGCAGGAAAGACTTCAGAACAGAATTTCAACTAATTTTAACAAGGGGAGAAGATCGGTTAATTACTTCGAACATGATGAAGAATAATTAGCTTGATTTAGATTGATTATTTAATTATTTTCGCACGTCATATGAAAAGATACTATTATTTCTCAAATAGCAACTTAAAATTCGTTGAAATTAAAAATTTCAAACGAAAAATTATATTATCGGTGCTCGGAGCAACCACGGTTATTTCCATGCTCGTTTTCGCCGGATTTTTTTACTTTCAATCCTTGATTAACCCGACTTCTCAAGTTGATTATCTGAAAACTCAGAATAAAGTTTTGCAGTCCAAATTAGATGATTATAACATCAAGTTTAACAAACTTAAAAAAGATATTGATTACTTAGTTAAGAATGATCAAACGTTAAGACTAAAAGTTAATCTCGAACCGTTAAAAGCCGACCAGCTGAATTTCGGAGTAGGCGGAAAAGCTATCGGTAATAATGATTTTGCAACAACGGGAGAAGCTAAACATATTCTTGACAGTTTGGACTATGTTGTTGATAATCTGACGGCTAAGGTAAATATCGAAAAAGATAATTTTAATGAAATAAGCAAAACATTGGAGCTTAACTCCAAACTTTACGACGCAATTCCCGCAATTAAGCCGGCGGACGGACCTTACGGCGACCGGTTCGGAATGAGATTCCACCCGATATTGAAAGTGCGTAGAATGCACAACGGAATTGATATTCTGGTTAACACGGGTACTCCCGTTTATGCTACCGGCGGAGGACGAGTAAAATTTGCCGGACGCAAAGGAGGGTTGGGACGTA
>JALWEC010000050.1 GCA_027036655.1 Melioribacteraceae bacterium | reverse complement strand
CCGTACATCAGGTAATAGAAAAAAAAATCCAAAATCCTTATTTTAAGATTGAAATTCCCAAAGCCAATAATATAAAGATTAATTCAATTCGCGAACTAAAAAAACACCTCTCCGTAGATAAAAGCGAAATACCTTATTCGGCTGTTATAATTGAAGACGCGGAAAAGATGAGCGATGAAGCTCAAAACTCATTGCTGAAAAGTTTGGAAGAACCGCCCGAAGGAATCATTTTTTTCCTTCTTGTATCGGATGAGAATTTAGTTTTGGATACGATAAAATCGCGCGCTTGGTACATTAACTTTCCTAATTTAACCGAGAATGAAGTAGCTGAAATACTAATGAAATATTCAGACGCTTCTCCTGACGATGTAAAAAAAATTGCTCCTTTTGCAGAAGGTTCCGTTACCAAGGGATTTAAAATTCTTGATTATGGAGCTGAAATAATTGATTTTGTGCTTGATTTTATTCGCCAGTCAATTGCAGGAAATATTTACTCGGCGACTAAAGCGTTTGATACGCTGATGGATTTAACTTCGAATGACTTTGAACTTGTTGCGCAGCTTGTCGCAATGTGGCTTTCCGACGCTAATAAAGAGAAACTTACTCAAGGCGCTCTCGAAGGATATTATTTTCAAAGCGATAAATACACGTTTGAAAAGTTTAACCGACATTTTCGTGAAGCTGATTTCCCTGAAGTTGTTAGACGTTTGAACGGGCTTGCCGAACTTAAGAAAAAGAATGTTTCCTTGAAAATCATACTTATGAATATTATATTTGTTCTTAACAGTTTAAGTAGAAGGTGAAAATGATTCACATAGATCTATCGTTTCTAAAAATTGCAAATCAAACTGAAAAGGAGAAAACACAAACCGAAACCAAAGTCAACGACAACTTCAAATATAAAATATTCGATCTCTATACCGATTCAATAGTACAAAACTCGTGCAGCGATTGCGCGTTGAATATAGAACAGTTTAACAGTTGGGACAGCAGAAATATTATTGAAGTTGAATCCGAAGGATTTTGGGGCGTGCATTTTTGTGAAATACCTCCGAATTTTGAAAGGCGTATAAACGTCGGAGATTTACTTCTTGAAACCGACGGCTCGGCAATGGATATTTCGGTCGTTAAGGAAGTCGGAAAATTAGTCAATCTTAAACGCAACCGAATGCGTCTTTCCAACGAACCTCTTCCTAAAATTTCTCGCCTTTTAACCAGAAAAGATTTTGAACGTTATCAACAGAATTTAGACGACGAAGCCGATGCGGCTCCGATTTTCAGGGAACTGGTAGCCAAATACAAACTTGAGATGAAGCTGGTAAATATTCATTATCAATTTGACCGTCGTAAACTTTACTTTTTTTACACCGCCGACGGCAGAGTGGATTTCAGGGAATTGGCTAAGGAATTAGCCAACAGATTTAGAACAAGAATTGAGTTAAGGCAAATCGGGGTTAGAGACGAGGCGCAGAAACTTGGCGGAGTAGGGACTTGCGGAAGGGAATATTGTTGTTCGACATTTTTGAAAAGTTTCAAACGAATTCAAACGCAAATGGTCATTGATCAGAACCTTTCTACCAGCGCGTCAAAGCTCAGCGGACCTTGCGGGAAACTGAAGTGTTGTTTGTCGTTTGAACTAACGGGAAAAAATTAACAGAAAATTCGTTTTCGGAAAAACCTTCGAGGTTTTTTATATTTTGAACAATAATAAATATTCGATTATTGTTTTACAAATGGCAATTTTTTAATAAGTCAGTTTAACCT
>JALWEC010000049.1 GCA_027036655.1 Melioribacteraceae bacterium | reverse complement strand
TTGCGAATTAACAAAATCCCAAGTTCATAATGTTCTATAAAAAAACAGATAAGAAAATCTTACTCGTTCTATTTGTAGCACAGTCCGCCACGGCGGACTGTGGGTGCAATTTAGCATTATGCTGTTTTTTCGCAGATTGCAAGCGATCTACGTTACAAAAAATAGTCTTTTTCTTAAAAATTTTAGATTAGAATAAATTCTAATGACAATTTTGGGTTAAACAATAGATTTGGCGTTTTATCTGTATTTTTCTTTACGTGCTAAGCCTTTTTCATTTTTAATTATAATTTTAAATATTATTTTAATAAACAATTAATTTTTATTTGCATTTAAGCGAGGTCGCTATGGGTGATTTTAAAGTAAAATTCGCCGCATCGAAAAGCGAATTGGTCCAATTTACTAAAAATTTATTGAACGACATTCAGGCTTTCGAAACTTTGTTATCCAATGATACTTTTGAAAAAGGTATTACAATGATTGGCGCAGAACAGGAAATGTGCCTTGTGGATAAAAACTATAAACCTTATTCTAAAAACCTTTCCATTATTGAAAAAGCGAAAATGGATAATCTTAGTCCTGAACTTGCTCAGTTCAATTTGGAAACAAACACGATACCGTATTTATTCCGAGACAAAGCTCTTTCTCAAATGGAAAATGAAATATCCGATGATTTGGCGAAAATAAGAAACGTTGCGAAAGAATTTGAAGCTGATACGATTTTAACCGGAATTTTACCTACAGTCAGAAAATTCGACGTCGAGCGGGAAAGAATTACCCCTTACGAACGCTATTTTGCATTGATTGACACTATGCGCGAAATACGAGGCGAGGAATTTTTGATTAACATTTCGGGAATTGACGACCTAAACATAAAACTCAGCAACGGTTTAATAGAAGCGGCAAACACAGGTTTCCAAATTCACCTGCAAGTTTCGCCCGATGAATTCAGACACAAATATAACATAGCGCAGGCTATTGCCGGTGTTGCGCTCGCTCCGGCAGTTAATTCCCCGTTACTTTTCGGAAAAAGATTATGGAAAGAAACCAGAATCGCTCTTTTCCAGCAGGCGATTGACACAAGAATTTCAAACGAGCACATACGCGACCGCCATCCGCGAGTAACTTTCGGAACAAGTTGGATTAACGAATCCGTAATTGAATTATTTAAAGAAGATATTATGCGCTACCGTGTTTTGCTTGGCGCTGAATTTGACGAAGACAGTCTGGAAATCGTGCGCAAAGGCGGCGTTCCTCAACTTAAAGCGTTGACCGTTCATAATTCAACCGTTTACAGATGGAACAGACCTGTTTACGGAATTTCGCCTAACGGTAAACCGCATTTACGAATTGAAGCGAGAATGTTTCCTGCCGGACCGACGGTTGTTGACGAAATGGCAAACGCTGCTTTTTGGCTCGGACTTTTGGAAGGTTATTCGCAACAGTTAGACGACGTTACAAAGTACTTGAACTTCGACGAAGCAAAAGCTAATTTTTATGTTGCGGCTGTCAGCGGGATGAGCCGTCAAATAACTTGGTTCAATCATAAAAAATATACAATAAAAGATTTAATCTTGAACGAACTTTTACCTATCGCAAGAACCGGACTTGAAAGGAATAACATCGCAACCGAAGATATTGATAAATATCTCGGTATTATCGAAGAACGCGTAGCTAAGGAAATAACCGGTTCAAATTGGATGCTTGCGGTTTATGATAACTTACAGAATAAAGCCTCCAAAGAGGAAATTTTAACGATGATTACAATGGATGCAATTGAAAACCAAAAAGCTGGAATTCCGGTGCACGAGTGGGATATCCCCGATATAAAAGAACTCCCGCACTGGCATCCTTCCAAACTCCTTGTGGAAGAAGTTATGCGAACGGATGTTCTTTCCGTTCAACCGGACGACATAGTGGAATTTGTTTCGGATATGATGATATGGGAAAATATGAAATATGTTCCCGTAGAGGACCGAGAAGGAAATTTTGTCGGTTTGGTAACGTCAACGCGTTTGCTTAAAGTTTTAAGAAAATTAACAACCGAACAGAATCTTAAAGAATTGAAAGTTAAAGATATTATGATAGAAAATCCCGAAACGATAGAACCTTCGCAAAAAATTCAAGATGCAATGATTATAATGGATAAAGCCCAAATCGGAAGTCTGCCGGTTGTTTATAACGACAAACTTATAGGGATGCTGACCGAGACCGAATTCTTTTATCTAAGCAGAAGATTGTTTGAGAGATTCTAATTTATTGATTAGTTTTGCATATCAAAAAGTACGGAAATTATTATAAGATATGAAAACCGAATATGCGCGTCACATTATTGATATAATCGGTAATAGCGAAGATAAAAAATTTGTTATCATAGGCGGAATTCACGGGAACGAGAAAGGCGGGATAGACGCCATATTAAATGTTCTGCCGGAAATGAAAAAAAATTCACCTATTCAAAAAGGTAAAGTCTATTTTTTAAAAGGGAACTTACCCGCCCTTAAACTTGACGAAAGATTTATTGAAAAAGATTTAAACCGTTTGTGGACGGATGAGAATCTTCTTTCCGAAGAGGATACTTCGCCGGATATTGCTCAATTAAAAGAACTTCACAATTTAATCGTTGATGAAATTTGCCAAAATAAATTCGACAACTGCATCTTCTTGGATTTACACACATTCTCGGCAAAAAGCGGCGTTTTTTGTATCCCCGCAGCAAATTCTCGAAGCGTGGCTTTTGCTCAATCGTTCGGTATTTCTTTTATTGAAAAACTTTCCGACACATTGCCGGGAACGGCTCTTTCTTACTTCGGGAATAAAGGTATGACATCGCTTGTTTTCGAAGGCGGAACACATAACACGGCCGAAGCGAGTAGAACTTTGGAAGCAGGTATTTGGCATAGCTTGGCGTATGCCGGATTTATTTCGCCGGAATTGGAAAAGGTGAAAAAAGGGAGAGAATTATTAAATGAAATTTCGAATAATTACCCTCATCATTTGGAATTGGTTTACCGGCATAAGCTCGAAGATTATTTCAATTTTCGTATGAACAAAGGTTACTTTAATTTCAAACCGATTAGAAAATCCGAGTTCTTAGCCGTTCAAAACAATTCGAAAATTACAAGTCCGTATAGCGGATATATCTTAATGCCTCTTTATCAAAGAAAAGGCAGCGACGGTTTTTTTATTGTTCGTGAAAAAAACAAAATCTCGGAATAGGTTATTTTTTCACTTGGAGAATGCTTTGCATAACCCCCGCAATATGTCATCCTGATTTCATTTCCAATCAACTTAGTGGGAGAAAAATCTTCTTTCTATAATTTGCGCAAGACGAAAAACAAAAGTTAGATTATTCAATCATCAATTAATCCAACTATAGTTTCACTGTATCCTCAAAACCAAAACGGTAAGTCCAATCGTTACAGCAAAAATATATTCTTAAAACAGATTGGTTTTCGCAATTCGGTAATAGAGCAACCTCAAGGTTACCTGATTTATTTGGAAATTAGCTATTATAAGACAATAAACGAATTTTCGATATTTGCCGAATATTAAAAACCTTGAGGTTTCCCAAAACCATTTTAGGTTTAGTATAACACTGATGACGCATATTTATTATCCGCCTTGGTGGATATAAGTCGATTCAAAATAAATCGCTAAATTTCTAAACTCTAAACCTATGTTCGCTTTGCGTTATTTTTCCGCATTGTCAAAGTCTTAACTCTAAACTCAAATCTCTAAAATCTTCTGTGAAAAATTACGCTGTAACATTTTTGTAACATTCACTTTTATATTTTCTTAAATAAAAAAATAAAATTCGGAGAAAACCAAATTGAAAAAAATAATAGCGACCGCTTTAATTTTATTCCTTGCCGTCCCGTTTGTTTTCGCGCAGCCCGTTAAGGTTGATAATCGTCTTCCTCATTACAAGAAGAAGGGAAACATCAGCGGCAATGCCAACAGTATCGGCTCCGATACAATGAACAATTTAATGACGCTTTGGTTAGAAGGTTTCAAAAAATATTATCCACTCGTTAATATTCAGATTGAGGGGAAAGGTTCCTCAACCGCGCCTCCGGCGTTAATTGAAGGTACCGCACAGTTTGGCCCGATGTCCCGCAAAATGAAGAATAAAGAAATTGATTTGTTTGAAAAAAAATACGGATTTAAGCCGACGCGCATAAAAACATCGCTTGACGCGCTTGCGGTGTTCGTAAATAAAGATAATCCGATTGATTGTATGACGCTCGCTCAGTTGGATGCGGTTTTTTCATCTACAAGGAAAAGAAGACACGCTCCGGTGAAAAGCTGGGGCGATCTCGGACTGAAAGGGGAATGGGCAAATAAACAAATCAGCGTTTACGGGCGTAATTCCGCTTCTGGCACTTACGGTTATTTTAAGCATCATGTTATGAAAAAAGGGGATTACAAATCGTCGGTTAAAGAGCAGCCCGGCTCGGCAAGCGTTGTGCAGGGCATTTCAAGCGATAAATACGGCATCGGTTACAGCGGCATCGGATACAAAACTTCAGGAGTTAAAATATTAAAATTATCTAAAAAGAAAGGTAAACCCTGCGTTGACGGAAGTTATGAGAATGTAGTTTCGGACAAGTATCCGCTTTCCCGCTACCTGTATCTTAACATTGTCAAATATCCCAATAAACCTCTTGAGCCGCTGGTAAAGGAGTTCCTGAAATATGTTCTCAGTTACGAAGGACAAGAAGTTGTTGTAAAAGCGGGCTATCTTCCGCTTCCGTATAAAGTTGTAAAAAAAGAATTAAAAAAGTTAAACTAAGTTTACGTTGAAGTGAAAAGCGATTTTAAGAAAAAAATTGAACGAAGCAATAAAATCTCCAAAGCGGTAATTTCGTTAGGCGGTTACGGAGTAATTTTCAGCATAATCGGAATTTTTCTTTTTCTTCTTTACGAAACGATTCCTCTTTTTTACGGGGCTAAAGTTGATTCGGCGTTGTCGTTCAAACTCAATAAGAAAAAGCATATCGTTCTTTCGGGAGTTGACCAGTACAAGGAACTTTCTTATTTAATTTCAAACAACGGCGAAATCGATTTCTTTAATTTGAAAGAAAAACAAATTACAAAAAAGGATACTCTTCCTCTCGCCGCGAATGAAATCATCACAACCGGAGTAAGAAACTCCAACGGCGATATTTCCCTCGGTACTGATAAAGGGAGAATTTTATTTTTTAATCTTAATCTGAAACCGGTTTTCAGAGGCTCGAAAAGGAGGATTGTTCCTAAACTGGAGCTAAAAAAATCTTTCCGTTCCGACGTCGAAAATCCGGCTGAGAACAACGGGATTAAGATCCTCGCATTTTCGGAAAATGACGACGGAGTTCTCTATTGGGCGTGGGTAAACGCCGAGAATAAGTTGCTGCTGAAAATTTACGATCCGGAGGAGGATGAATAT
>JALWEC010000048.1 GCA_027036655.1 Melioribacteraceae bacterium | reverse complement strand
AGTATATAGTAGCTCGATGAATATCTCAGCGATAGAAAAACGAGAAGAATATCGGTGAAAATCAAAAACGTGAAAAACGATTCAAAAAAAGCGTGATAATGCGAGCCGGGATAAAATCCGGCAATTGTTAAAACGCCCACAATTATTGCGTAAAGCAGAATGACAAGCGCAAGTCCTTTTTTAACCGTGATAAACGAATATTTCTCATCCTCGCTCGCCGTAATGGGAAGATGAATCTGCATTCTGTAATAATAGCCGAGTATAATCAGAATTATCAGTCCGCCGAAAACGTCGGATAAAAAAACTGTCATCGGTTTTATGTTGCTCAGCATTGAAAGAGGTTCGTCAAAATAAACCAAATCCTTAAAGCCGTGACGAAGAATTACGAGCGAAAGAATTTCAATCTGTTTGCCGATTGAGTTTGAAACAGAATTTTTCAGACTGAAAACCATACTGAGAATTTCATAGGCAAGCAGCATCGAAAAAGTTAATCTTATTGAATATAAGTGACTTGACGGAATAAAACTCAGGATACCCGTAGAAAGAATTCCGCTGATTTTTAATTGAGTAATTAAAGCTACTACAACAAAAACAGTAAAAAGAGTAAAAGCAACAAAAGTACGAAACTCTTCACTTTCCCAAAATTTTTCGATTCTGTCAAAAGTTACATTTATATAATCGTAAGATTTTTCAATCATAGTAAACCTGTAAATTTGAAGTTTAAAGATAAAAAAAGCTGCCTCATAATAAAATTAAGGCAGCTCTAAGCAAGTCGATGTATGAGAGGGTTAAATTTCTTTTTTGCTGAAATACCAATCTACATATTCGTAACCTTCATCTTTCCTCTTATCGGCATCCTGCTGAGTTGTCGGAGGCGGAACGATTACTTTGTCGCCCGGTTCCCAAGCTTCGGGAGTTGCGACGCCGTATTTATCCGAAGTTTGAAGCGCCTTAACGATTCTGTAAACTTCGTCAATGCTTCTTCCGTTGGATAACGGATAATAAATCATAGCTCGTAAAATACCTTTATCGTCTATGACAAATACCGCACGAACGGCTTGAGTATCGGCTGCGTTAGGATGAATCATTCCGTACGCTTTGGCTACTTTCATACTAATGTCGTCAATAATCGGGAACGGAACGTCAACTCCGAAATTCTCTTTAATGCTATTAACCCAAGCTATATGTGAGAACAAGCTGTCAATACTAAGTCCGATAACATCAGTATTTATTGCTTGAAAATCCTCATATTTTTTTGAAAAAGCGATAAACTCTGTTGTACATACCGGAGTAAAATCAGCCGGATGTGAAAAAAGCACAAGCCACTTACCTTTGTAATCATCTAATTTTTTTACACCGTGGGTTGTATTCGCCTCAAAGTAAGGCGCCGGTTCGTTAATGTGCGGTAATGATACTACGTTTTGTTCTTCCATTTTAATATCTCCTTTTTTAGTTATTATTTTTTTCTTTTAACTGACACTCTTCACAAATTATATTAAACTGAATCGAATAATCGAGCAAAATATTTTTGCCTAAAATTTTATCGGGTAGCTCAATATGGTTCAGTTCATCAGATTTAACGTCATAAATTTTCCCGCATTTAACGCAAACCATGTGATGATGTCGCTCGATATTCGGTTCGTATCTAACTTTTACGTGAAGAGGAGTTACTTTTTTTATAAAACCATACTCGCTGAAAGTTTCTAAAGTTTTGTAAACCGTGGCAAGTGAAATAGTCGGATTTTCATCCTTTATTTTAGCGTAAAGCTCCTCCGGACTCGGATGTGTTTTATCATCCATAATGGCTTTATAGATAATAATCCTTTGAGAAGTTGCGCTAATCCCGACTTCTTTACACTTTTCAATAAATTCTTTTATTTTATCCTTAACAGTTAGCATTTACTATTTTTTATTAGTTAATAATTTTTATTAATTAAATATAATTATTAAAAGACTGTTTGTCAAGTTTAAAATAAGAATAATTTAATAGAGACCTTTGCAAAACCTAAAATTGTCATATTGAGTTCGCCACAGCGAAGGTGTAAGACGTCCGAAATATCTATAAATTCGGTTTAATTTCCGGTTATGAGATTCTTCATTCCGCTTCGCTCCATTCAGAATGACATATTAGTGGGTTATGCAAAACCTTCTAATAGAGACTTTTGTAGAACTAAAAATTGTCATGTTAAGTCCTGCACGGGAGAAGGTGTTTTAATTTAATATTTGCGCTATCGCGTCATTACGAAGGAGTCCGAAGGACGACTGCTGCTCCGCCTTGGCGGATTGTTTGTTGAAGGTATTAAACACTTTCATTCTTTCCTTACCTTCGAGGAAACAAGTGCCTCGAAGGAAATTTTGCTTTACATTTCTACAGATTGCCGCACTCACTCCGTTCGCTCGCAATGACAGAAACTTTCACGTCATTGCGAACTGCGACGTTAGGAACAGTGAAGCTCCGCCTTAGCGGACTCATCGGAAAACTTACACTTGCCGAATGTGCAATAGCGGTTTTACGGGCAAGGTCGAATATTTAGGAGATTGCCACGACAATCCACTATCGCGGATTGTCTCGCAATAACATTTAGTGTCATTACTAGGAGCAAAGCGACGAAGTAATCTCACTAAAAAACATACAGTTCCCGAATTATTTATTAACGGTTTAACCTCTAAGGTTGAATGCCGGTGAATCCGCCGTGGCGGAGCCGCGTTTACTCCGTTCGCTAGCAATAACATTTAGTGTCATTACGAGGAGAGTAACGACGAAGTAATCTCACCGGGGAACACACAGATGCCAAATATTCAAAAAGCGTTTCATCGGCTAAGCAAGCAGAAAAACAAGCACCTACGGAACAGAAGTATCAAATTGTAGCGTTACAGATAAATCGGGACTTGCGTTGATTGTCTTGAACTATGATTTTTTTTGATTTTATGATTGACTATGATTTTCCAGGTTTTTCAATTCATTTTGTTTTTTTTAGAAATCATAGTTCTCACTTAATCATTTTAATCATTGTTCAAGACAGCTTGTTTTTACACCGTCTCGTCCGCCTCAGACGGACTGCGAGAGACGGTCAATCTGCGAGTGGTTATGTAAAAAGCAAAAGCAGATTGCCCGTCCCGTAATTTGCGGGACTAAGCAATCCGCTCTACCAAAACGCCACGGCGGACGCTTGTTTTTATTAATTTTATCGTCTCCTTCTCAACAAAAAAAGTTGAATTTATAATTTAAGAGCCAATTCATACGCATCATGAATTGCTTCCTGCGCTTTCCCGACTTGTTTAGCGTCCCCGACAAAATAAAGAGGAATATCGCCGGTATAATCAAAAGGAAGATAACTCTGCATTCCTGTTGCTACAACAATTTCGTCCACGCCGGATATCTTTTTTTTCTCGGATTCGCTTTCAATTAGAACCTCGGTTCCGGCGACCTCCGTTACGCGATAATTCGTGTAAATAGTTGTCGATTTTGCTTTCAGTTTTTTTACCGTAAGGGCTTTTTCAATCATCTCCATTCCTCGCGCAATTTCAGAAAGCATCTCAACTATAATCACTTCGTTACCGGCGTCAACAAGTTTGGACGCCACCTCCAAACCGATTAACCCACCGCCGATAACCAAAACCTTTTTATTTTGAGGAAGAAGATTATCATCCAAAAATTCCGTCCAATAGTATTTATCCAAACCTTTTATCGGAGGGACGGAAGGAACGGCTCCGGTAGCCATAACAATACCGTCGTAACCGGAATCGGCAAAATCATCCGCCAACGCTTCGCGTTTGATAAGATTTACGGAACTTCCGGAAATTTCATTTTTAAAATAAGTTACAAGCTCTTCCAAGCTGCTTTTATTGGGAGGAAGCGACGCCAAGTTAAACTGACCGCCCAATTCGTTTTTCTCGAACAAATCGACTTCATAACCTCTTTCACTCAACGCTGCAGCGGTCTGCATTCCCGCAAGTCCCCCGCCTACAACGGCAAAATGCTTTTGTTTATCTGATTTCTCAATCTCGGGAAGTCCTGTGTTTACGGTTGGATTTACAACACAGCCGAGTCCTTTACCTCCTTTGACGCCTCCGAGACATCCTTCGGCGCAGGCAAGACAGGGACGAATATTACCCTCGATTTCATTAAAATATTTTGCGAGAAAATTATGATCGGCTACCATCGCCCTTCCGAGCGCAATAAAATCAGCATTGTAATTTGATTTGAGAAAGTTTATGTCCGATTCGGAGTGAATCCGCCCTACAAAAACAACCGGAATTTTAACGGCTTCTTTAATCTTTCCGGCTAACTCCCAAGTCTTTCCTTTTGGAATAAACATATGTTGAAAAAACCAAGGCGGAGTCGTGCAAGCCGAACCGGCAGAAACATGAATTGCGTCAACTCCTTTATGCTCCAAAATTTTAGAAAATTTCAACATTTCATCGATATGAAAACCCGACGGAATCATTTCATCTCCGCTGATTCGGACAATAATCGGAATATCAATCGCGCCTCGAACCGCTTCGATTACTTCCAACGGAAACTTAATTCTGTTTTCAAAACTTCCGCCGTACTCGTCTTCTCTGTCGTTTACATCGGGAGAAATAAACTGAGCAAGCAGATAACCGTGTCCGGCTTGCAATTCGATAATATCAAAACCCGCCGTTACGGCTCTTTTGGCTCTATCGACAAACATATCAACAACATCGTTCATCATGTCCCGGTTCATTTTAACGGGAGTCGCGCCGCCGTTAGGGCAAGGTTTATCCGTAGATGATATAAAATAATTGCCCGGTATTTTAGGGTTTGCCAGCCGTCCCGGATGATTGAGATGTGCTATCGCTTTTGCCCCGTTTTTGTGCAGCAAATCGGTCAGTGTTTTCAATCCAGTGAGTTTTTCATCGTTGTCTATTCCGATTTGAGAAGGAAGTTCTCTCAAGCCCTTATCAAGATAAAGAGGCTCGGGAGTTACCGCTCCTATGAATTTGCTGCGAATATTATAAAAATCGAGATGTCTTTCATTTACCGTTCCGGTAGAATCGCCGTAACCTAATTTTAACGGCGCTAAAATAAATTGGTTCCTCAGCTCAATCATAATTCACCTTAAAGATTATTTTGATTTATTCAAAACTAAAAAAAGTTGATGTGAATTGTAATCGGAAAATTAATTTCTTAGTACCATATTAGTAAAATTCGTGTTCTTTGTTGCAGAATATTTTCCCAAATACTCTAAAGTCCCTTGTTGATAAGGGTTTCAGAGATTATTTTTTTGTCCGACTTTTTCTAATTTTGTTTCCGGCTTGTTCGGGTTGGGTTACGGCAGACAGCAAACAGTTATCAGTAAAAGCGAACGGCTCCGTCTCGTCCGCTCGAAATCCGTCTGCCGAGACAGACAGCTTGTTTTTTAGCGCCATCGCGTCATTGCAAAAGAGAACAGTTTATTATTTTA
>JALWEC010000047.1 GCA_027036655.1 Melioribacteraceae bacterium | reverse complement strand
CTTTTCCTTGAAGGGAAAGATAAAGAAGCGAAGGCAATGTACGAGTGGGCTGTAAAGAATAATCCCGAGAACAGATACGCTCTTGCCGGTTTGGCAAAGGTAAATAAACTTCTCGGTTTGGACGAAAACGATAATTCGCTGCTATAGATTATGAATGAGATTTCACTTTGCGTAATAGTCAAAAATGAAGCGCATTATCTTTCCGGCTGTTTGGAATCGGCGAAGAATATTGCGGATGAAATTATTGTCGTCGATACAGGCTCAACTGATAATTCCAAGGAAATTGCGCTGAGCTACAATGCTGAAGTATATGATTTTACTTGGGTAAATGATTTTTCGGCGGCGAGAAATTTTTCTCTTTCGAAGGCGACTAAAGATTGGATACTTTATCTCGACGCCGATGAACGCCTAACCGAGAAATCGATTGAACAGATAAACAAGATTAAAATTCAGAAGCGGAAAGCCGGATATTATTGCCGCGTGGTAAGCCCCTCCGCTGCAACCGGCAATCCTTCGGTTATGAAGTATATCCGGTTTTTCCGCAATCTGGATAATCCCCGCTTTGAAGGCAAGGTGCACGAACAGATTATCCCGGACTTGAAGGCGAAAGGATTTGAGCTGATTGATTCGGAAATCGAGATACTCCATATCGGTTATGATGTCGGTAAAGAAGTCCTTGAAGAGAAGGCGCGTCGTAACCTGAAACTGCTTCTCAATGATTATAATGAAAATCCGTCGTCGTACAATGCTTTTCAGTTGGGGCAGAGTTACATTTTTCTTAATGAGTTTGAAAAAGCGGATGAGTATTTCAGGCTTGTGGCGAAAAGGGAAGAACTTGACGACGAGCATCTTGCCCAAACATACCGCTATCTTGCCGCGTTTGCTCTTTCTCAAAAGAAACTGGAAGATGCTGAGAATTACGCCCTCGAAGGACTTCGCCGCCGCAGTGAATCGCCTCTTTTGAATGTGGTTATGGCGAATATCAAGCTGGATAAAGGTGAGTTTGAAGCCGCCGCCGATTACGGACGAAAAGCGTATGATTATAATTCCCTTTATTTATCGGGAGAAAAGCCGACCGGCTTTGAAGTTCTTGTGGACGCCAAAAATATGTTTTTATACGGAATTAATCTTGCGATAGCCGCAGCTTCCGTAACTTTGTTTAATTATCTGTATCCGAAAAGGAATGAATTTGATATTTCCGGTGAGGAGAAAGCAATACTAAAATTTTATGATGAAGTTTTTAACTCAAACGAAATTTCCGCCGAAACCATTGAAAACGCGTTGAGATATTCGGATAAAATAAATTTTGAAATACTCTACCGGATTTTAAAAAACGCATCCGAAGATAAGCAGATAATGGTGTTTAAGAATTTTGCCGATAAAAATCCCGGCTCTTACAATTTCAATTTTGCTGTTGCGGAGCTTTTTGAAGAAGATAATTATGATGAAGCGATTTATTATTACGAACGAGCGTTTGAAGTTAAGCCAAACGACTTGGTTGTAATTCTGAAGCTGCTCGGTTTGTTCTCAGCTAAAGGGGACTTAAACGGGATAAAGAGAATGCTGGAGAAGGCTCTCCCTTATTTTGAAGATAATCCGGAACTTCACAATCGATTTTTATCGATATACAACAAGTTGTAGTTCCCCAAATGCTTACCGAAAACCAAATACTCACGGGCTTAAAAAATCTATATAATCCTTCGGTTTCACAATCAATTTTAAAAAGCGCTCTTGAATACTATTCCGAATTTGACGGCGGGGAAGATGAAT
>JALWEC010000046.1 GCA_027036655.1 Melioribacteraceae bacterium | reverse complement strand
TTATAGGACTGCGCCCGGAAAAAAATCATAGAAAACGCCCAAATATGAAATGTGAGAATTACGCCGAAAATCTTTACTCCCCAGCTTTTTTCGTTAATCCATTTCGGGTAACGGAAAAGCCGTTCAATCGCCAAAGCGACTCCGTGAATCGTTCCCCAAAAAACGAAACGCCACGAAGCCCCGTGCCACAAACCGCCGAGCACCATCGTCGCCATCAGATTAAAGTAAGTTCTTCCCTTCCCTTTTCGGTTGCCTCCGAGAGGAATATAAAGATAATCCCGCAGCCAGCTCGAAAGTGAAATGTGCCAACGTCTCCAGAACTCCGTAATTGTTACGGAGCGGTAAGGAGCGTTAAAGTTAACGGGCAAACGGAAACCGAGAAGCAATGCAAGCCCTATCGCCATATCGGAGTAGCCGGAAAAGTCGCAGTAGATTTGCAGAACATAGCTGTAAATCGCCATTAAGTTTTCCACTCCCGTAAATCTTGTGGGCCACTCAAAAACCCTATCGACAAAATTAATGCTTAAAAAATCGGCGACAACCGTTTTCTTTAGCAATCCCGCCATAATAAGGAAAAGAGCGTATCCGATTTCCTTTTTGTTGATTACGGGATATTCGTGAATCTGTTTCAAAAAATGTGACGCTCGCACAATCGGGCCCGCCACTAACTGCGGGAAAAAGGAAACGAAGAAAAGAAAGTCGAGAAACTTCTCTTCCGGTTCAAGCTGGCGACGGTAAATGTCAATTGTGTAACTCATCGACTGAAAAGTAAAGAATGAAACTCCGACAGGAAGAAAAATATCAAGCAAATTAAAATGCCCAAGATGAAGCGAATTTATCGTATCAATAAAAAAGTTAGTGTATTTGAAATACCCGAGAATCCCGAGATTCATCGCCAAACTGATAATCAAAAAAATACGCCGTTTTAACTTAACGTCGGTTTTATGAATTTCCCTTCCCGCAATATAATCGATAAGAGAACTCAAAATAATCAGAAGAAAATAAATTCCGCTTGACTTGTAATAAAAATAGAGGGAAGCGAGAGTAAGAAATATCAGTTTCGCTCTTTGATGATTGACGAAAAAATAAGCAAAAACAGTAACAAAAAGGAAAAAGAAAAGGAAGAATCCGCTATTGAACAACAGCGGCTCAACCGGATTGTATTTCAGAAGCGTCCAAAGGTTGCTGAGAATGTTATCCATTATCGTACCTTGTTTTTTGCGCCGAGCAACGCGTTAACAAATAACTCGGCAACTCTTTCCGCCCCCATATTATTAAAATGAGTGTAATCCATAAAAGCCATCGGAGGATTTGCCTTAACCCACTTCGGCATTGAATTTCTTCCTCCCATAGCTTTGTTAAGATTCCAGAAAGCAATATTTGTTTTCTTTACAATCTCCGCCTGAGTTCTTAACAGTTTGGGAATTGAAGGATCCGAAACAAATCTTGAACCTTTCTTCTGGCTCTTATCGTGAACGCCTACAAGAATAATTCCCGCGTGAGGGAACGCTTCTTTTAGATTATTAATTATATGAATCATTTCATTTTTGTACCAAGTGTAATCCCGTTTACGACTGCTTAAAGCGTTAACTCCGAACTGGAGAATAATCAAATTGTAATCAAGGTATTTTGCAAAACTTTTCAACTCGCTTACGGGAATATTCTTAAGCGCAACGCCGGAATTACCGCGAAGGGCGTAATTGTCAACATAAACGCCGTTTCCTTCCTCGAGACTAACGCCGAAGTACTTTCCCGATTGCGCGGGAACTTCCAGTTTTAACGACTTCGCTTTTCCTTTAATCTTCAAATTTTCAACAGTTAACTCGGAAGATTTATTAATTTTAATTGCTTGGGATTTCTGATTAATCTTGTAATTCAAAGTAAATGTTTTATCGGGGAACAAATATAAAAAGGCTTGCGAAAAGAAATTTTGACGCGGGATAAAATGAGAGGTCTCGTATTTTACCCACGCATTTCCCTGCGGAATAAAAACTTCGCCCCCGACGCTGACCGGAAGATGCTCGGGATTGGATGTAAAAACGGAATACTCTTTCCAGTTATCCGAAAACGACAACTTCATCGACTGTCGGAAAGTAATGTCCTGCGTCTTGATCGGAAGAAATCCGACTCCTTTTCCGCCGAATCGCTTCTGCAGTTCTTCCCTGATTTGTGAAGTTACCAAATCACCTTCAATAATAGAATCACCGAAGTGGGCAACTCTTATCTTTGTTTTGTGGGAATTTTTAAGAGCGTCAAAAAATTTCTTAAGCTGTTTCAAATTCCCTTGCAAAGGCACGTCTTGTCCTACTACAGAGGCATGCATTCTCGAGCTGATAAAGTCCGCTAATTCCATAAACGGAAAGCCGGCTTTTAATACATCGGAGTTCTGCCGTATGAAATTAAAGGAAGAACCGCCCGAATCGCTATTGAAAAAGTCATCATTAAAATTAGTATCGGAATCTTCCTCGGGCTGCTGAAGCAAATCGGAAAAAATCTCAACTCTTTTCAATGTTACCCCGGCAATCTGAAATTTCGGAGGTAAAAGGTAAGAAAAAACTAATATTACAATTGTAGTAATTGTAATATAAATTGGCCGTGTGATGTAGTTCTTTGTCTCAGTCATGTTTCCTCAATTTAAATTTATATTTTCTCAAAACCTTAAGTAACTCCCTTCGCCAAACCGCGTAACCGCTTGCGTTCAAATGGAGATTATCTCTCGAATATTTCTCTTTCAAAAAATTTCTGCCCGAAAGATATTTATTTAAATCGATAAAATCTATTTTCTCACTGTAACAATAATCTTTCAGCATACGGTTCAGCTTCTTCACTTCCTCATTACGCCCTTTATTGTAGGTGGGAACATCCAAGTCGGGTCTGTGCATTTTTATCCAATCCTCTCCCCATCTTTTTCCCGCAAGCGTAACGGAAATTACGATTGGCACAGCCCCTGAATTTTTGACTATATCAATTATCTTTTTCAAATTTTTGTAAATTACAGAAATCGGCACCCAGTTGTAGATATCATTTATACCGCCTTGAATCACTACAATCTTGGGATGAAGCGCAACCACGTCTTTAACCCGCGCTAACATTCCGCGTGTGTCGTCACCCGCGATTCCGCGATTAATCACCTTGTACATCCCCAGAAGCTCGTTCCAATTGGCTCCCTGCGTGTGGGAATCGCCAAACATTACAATGTCCGGATTCTTTAATTTATTCAGTTTAAAAACGCTTTTACGCATTTTGTAAACGGGATTTCTAAGATAATACGGTTTTGTACTATCCGATTGTATGGGGATTCCCAATCCGGACGCAAAAAGTAGTTCGCTTAAGAATATAAACGAAATTAATATTAGCTGAATCTTTCCTCTCATTTTTTCTGCCGATTATCTTTTGCCGGTTCGTTTTCAGTTTCTTCCGCTCGTTCGGTTTTATTCTCGGAAGATTTTATTCCATCGGGTTTTTCTTCTTTCTTATTTCGGGGGAATAAGGTTGTTTCGCCTCCGCTTTCTTTATCCTCATCCTGCAATTTTTTTATTTTCTTCGCAAGTATCGATTCCGTTTGCGAAAGATGAATTACTTTTGCGGACAATTCCTCTTTATGAATATTTACCGAAGCAATTTCCGTACGAAGTTCTTTTATCTCCTTTTCCCGTTCGGAAATTTCCTTCCTTATTTTGTTAAGATTTTCCCTTTCCTTAATCAACTGCTCTTCTATATCATTGCGGGAATCTTCCGCAGATTTAATCTGATTATTGAGCTCGTTTAGCATCGATGAAAGCGTATCTTCCAAATCTTTTTTCTTCTCTCTGATTTTGCCTTCGTCGTTTTTTAGCTTTTTGTTTCTTGCGTGAAGCGCATTTACTTCCTTTGTTAACTCGGCTTTAAACTCACGAATTTTTACAATCTCTTTATCAAGACTAATCGTCTCGGCTTTTTTCAATTCGTACTCTTTTACCAGAACGCTTAATTCGCCGTTCTTTTTGTTTATCTCCAAATTCAAGGTATTTAAGGACTCTTCAAGATTTTCGATTTCACTCCTCTGTGAGTTAATTTTTTGATTGAGATTAAATATCTCCTTGGTTGCAGTTGATTTTTCATTCAGAAGATTATCCATCTCTTCAACAATTTTCCCTTCCAATTCAACGCTCTGTTTTTCCAAAGCGGCTCTTTGAGCGTCCAATCTTTCCAGCTCGGTTTTCTTTGCCTCAATATTCTTTGATAAATTCTCATCTTGCTCTCTCAGTAAAGCAATCTTATTCTGCAAATCAGCGATTATTCTCTCTAAAGTTTCTTTGTCCTTTTTCAAACTCGCCTTCTTTGAGTCGAACGAAGCAAGCTCTGTATTTATCAAATCAATCTGAACGCTTAGTTCCTCAATAGTTTTTTCTTTATCGGCGATAATCCCCGCAAGTCTGCTGATTTCAGCCTCTTGCGCTTTCTGTTTCTCAAACGCGTCGTTAAATTCCTTGTTCTTTCCCGCAATTTCATTGGAAAGTTTTGTAAGAGTATTTTCCAAACCGAGTTTAACTTGTTCGGCAACTTCGTTAATTTTTTTTAGTTCCTCATTTTTTGCAGCTAACTCTACAGCTTCTTGTTTAAGCTGTGCGATGTTTTTCCGAAGTTTTGAAATATCGCTTTCACCTTCATCTTTGGCTCTTACAAAATTTGCGACAATCTGAGCCAGTTTTTCTCTTTTATCCGCCTCCTGAGCCGATAGTTGTTCAAGTTTTTCCTCCAATCCGGCTACGTCTTTTTCAAGATATTCTTTCCTCGACTGCAACTCTTCTTTGTCAACGGACAAAGTTGTAACGTCCGCGCCCAAATTCATCTTCCGCTGATTTAATTCGGAAACGCTTTTTTGCAGAGATTCCTTTTCAGCCGCAAGCTCCATAACAATCGCACGCGAAGTTTCAATTCGCTCCTGAAGTCCTTCAAAGCTTTCTTGCGAAGCAAGCAAGTCGTGCAGCTTGTTTCTCAATTCGTCGTTTTCTTTAATCAACCGCTCAATTTCTTTTCTTGAACCAGTATTCAAAAATGCCATTACAAAACTCCTAAATTAATTTTTCAAGATAATTGCGATAATCCGACTTCGGCATTTTTTCAATTAACGCAATAAATTTTTCTTTGCTAATAAAACCGCGATGATATGCAATTTCCTCGATGCAGGCAACTTTAACGCCCTGCCGCTCTTCTATAATTCCGAAAAAGTTTGACGCTTGCAACAGCGAGCGCGGAGTTCCGGTATCAAGCCAGGCAACGCCTCTGCCAATTTCCTGAACATTAAGTTTTCCTTTATTTAAGTATGATAAATTCACATCTGTAATTTCAAGTTCGCCTCTTGCCGAAGGTTTTAGATTCTTGGAAATCTCAACAACCTCATTATCGTAAATATAAAGACCGGGCACTGCGTAATTCGATTTCGGAATTTCCGGCTTCTCTTCAATGG
>JALWEC010000045.1 GCA_027036655.1 Melioribacteraceae bacterium | reverse complement strand
ACGGCTATCTCTCCGCAGGACTTTCATTAAACCGGAAAAGCGCGGTCAATAATTTTGACTGGCTCGTTAAAATTGACGGTTCGATTATTTTAAATCACAACAACGAATATTATTTTAACAATCCGGACGATCCCCTTATCAACAAAGAGGAAGGGGAATCAAACAATTTTTATTGGCAATTAAAAGGTAATTACACCGACACGAAATACGGCGGTAAACTGGGTCTTTATTATAACTTTGATAAAGATAAAAGCTCGTCGTGGAATTTTTCGCTGGTTTACGATTACGAGCCCGATTTCGACTTGAGCGATCCGAATTCTTTCGGCGTCAGCTATCAACCGAAATTTATTAAAGGTCGGGTCCTCGGCACAAAGGATGAAGCACTTGATATTCAACTCGATTCGATGAACATTTCAAAACCTCATCTGACGATTAAAAAGAAAAATGTTTTCACACAGAATGTAACATTACAGATGCCTTCTTCGCTAACATTTGGGGTTGATGCCGCGCTTGAAAGCGGAACTTCTTTTTCATTAAATATGATTAAATATTTCGGCGATTTCCTCTATCAATATGACAAATACGCGATTGGGAAAAAGACAAACATCGGATTGAAGTTTGCCGGAAACTTTCATCTCGATGATGAGCTGGAAGGTTGGGGAATACCTTTTATACCGGTAAGATTGCTTTTCCTCGATATTGACGGATTACTTTTTCAAATTTTCCGGAGCGAAACCGGCTACAGAAATTCCTATTACCGCGTGGGATTCGGGTTTGTATTCGGAGACGCAATTTCGCAAGGATTCGACGATGATCTGACTTCCTCGATTTCCGACGGACTTGGTCTTCCGTTCCCGTACGGAATAACGCTTTCGAGAAGATATACCGTCTTTGATAATATTGATGTCGGCGTGATGATTCTCGGGGTTCCGGATTTAGCGCTTAAAGTGTCGCTTGGTTACGGATTCTAATATTGTGAATTGTTAGTTTGCTTTCCCCGTGAGGCGGGAAATTTCATCTCTTAATCTTGCGGCTCTTTCGTATTCTTCATTATCGATCGCTTCTTTAAGCTGTTTTTCCAAAACCGATAATTTTGCTTCAAAAGAGGATGTGGAAATGTTCTCCGTTTCAGCTTCAAGACCTGCTTCCGATTTTTCCGCCGCGGGAATTTCCGAATTGCTGCTTGGAATGAAAGCTGCTCTATCCATAACGGTTTCGTTAACGTAAATATCAGCGACTGTTCTAACCGCAACAGCAATAGCGTCGCTCGGACGCGCGTCAACCGAAGTTGTAACTCCCGCTATTTCAAGTACTAATTTTGCGTAAAATGTGTTTTCCACAAGCTCGTCGATAAAAACTTCAACTACGGAAGCGCCGAGTTCGTCAATGATATTTTTAAGTAAATCGTGAGTCATAGGGCGGGGAGGAGTAATGTTTTCAAGGGCGGAGGCGATTGCCTGCGCCTCAAAGCTGCCTATTATAATGGGAAGACGGCGCGAACCGTAACTCTCCTTCAGTAGGAGGGCGTATGCGCCTCCTACCGATGGAGATGATGATAATCCTATGATATCGACTTTTACTTTATCCAAAGGAGATTATCCTTTCTTTATTTCTTCGATTAAAGCCGGCACAACTTCAAACAAATCGCCCGTAATTCCGTAATCGGCAATAGTGAAAATCGGAGCTTCGGGATCTTTGTTGATAGCCACAATATATTTTGAAGTTCTCATTCCCGCCATATGCTGAATTGCGCCTGAAATTCCGCAAGCTATGTAAAGATTAGGGGAAACGGTTTTACCGGTTTGCCCGACCTGATCCGAATGAGGTCTCCAGCCCGCGTCAACGGCGGCTCTTGATGCGCCAACTGCGCCGCCAAGCAATCCTGCAAGCTCTTCCAGCATTGCATAGTTTTCCGGACCGCCCATTCCGCGTCCGCCTGAAACGATAATCGAAGCTTCGGCAACGTCCAATTTATCGGAAGCGCGAGTAATATCGACAACTTTTACCGATGTGTTAACATTGTCAACTTCCTTGACGGAAACCTCGGCGGTTGCGTCAGCGGCGTCGCCTAAGTTAAACGTGTTCGGGCGAATTGTGAAAATCTTTTTCGGTGAATTTATCTTTACATCGGTTAAAGCTTTGCCTGCATATACGGGATGAGTGGCAATAACTTCGCCGTTTTCGAATGTAAAACCTACACAGTCTGCAACAATTCCCGCGTCAACCTTGACAGCGACTCTCGGTGATAAATCCCTGCCCATTGCGCTGTTTGCAAAAAGGAGCAAGTCCGCTCCGGTTTCATTGGCAAAATCGGAAAGTACTTGAGCATAACCTGATGAAGTGTAAACATTCAAATCCTGGTTTTTGATATGCGTTACTTTCGGAACGCCGTATTTAGCAATGGAATTAAAATCTGCAATATCGCCTCCCACTACAACGGCTTCGACTTCGGCGTTTAATTCTTTTGCAAACTCAGCCCCGGCTTTTACGGTTTCCAAAGATGATTTTTTTATTTCGTTGTTTCTTTGTTCAACAAACACTAATATTTTATTTGCCATTTTAGTCTCCTCCTAAATTACTTTAGCTTCTTCTTTTAATAAACGAACTAATTCCGGTACAACCGAGGCGTCGCTGCCAAGGATTTTACCGGGCGCTTTAGGAGCAGGCTTTCTCATCTTTAAAAGTTCTACTCGGCTATCTCCGGTCTGAGCTTCTTTCTCTTCAATAGTTTTTTTCTTAGCCTGCATAATTCCTCTCAAAGAAGCGTAACGAGGTTCATTCAATCCTTTCTGAGCGGTAATTACCGCGGGAAGAGTTGTTTCTACAACCTCTTTACCTCCTTCTATTTCTCTCTCCGCTCTGATATTGTTGCCCTCAATCTTGAGATCAACAACGACAGAAACAGAATTATAGCCGAGCATTTCTGCAACCATTTGTCCTACGACTCCGCTATCGAAATCTATTGATTGTTTACCGAAGAAAACCATTTCAGCGTTTTGGGCTTTTAGTTCTTCGGCAAGGGCTTTTGCAGTAGCATAGGAATCGAAGTAACCTTCTTTTTTCAGATGTACGCCGCTGTCGGCTCCCATTGCCAAAGCTTTTCTTATTGTTTCTTTAACTTCGTCTCCTCCGAGACTAATAACTACAACTTCGCCGCCGAGAGCTTCTTTGGTTTTTAAAGCTTCTTCAACTGCATATTCATCATAAGGATTAATGATGAAACTGACGCCATTTTTATCGATACTTTTTTCATCAGCGCCAACATTTATTTTGGCCGCGGTATCGGGAACATGGCTTACACATACTGCTATTTTCATTGTTCCTCCGGATTAATTAATTTGAAAAAACCACATTATTTTTTAACTTATAAATATAAATATTTTTTGCTTATTTATTTACAAAAACGGACAATATTGGTTCCAAGATGATGAATGAATCTCACAAGCCGCAACATGCCGAAAAGACAAAAAAAGAAGAAAAGATTGCGCAGCCGTTTAATGTCGTCCTTTACAACGATGATGTTCATTCATTCGATGAAGTAATTATCCAGTTGATAAAAGCGCTCCACTGTTCTATAGCTCAGGCGCAGAGATTTGCCTTTGAAGCCCATGTGCGGGGTAAGTCGATTATCTTTACAGGAGATTTATCCAAATGCCTTCAGATTACATCGGTACTTGATGAAATAGAGTTGAACACCGAGATTGTTACAAAAGAATAAAAAACGGTTACAACAAGCGAAGCTCCGCCTTGGGCGGACTGCAAAGCTGTCGGTCATTGCGAGCGGAACCGCAGTTGTCGCAAGTTCCTCTTTAGCAATGCCAAAAAGAAATTAGGCTAAACTCCTCACTGTCATTCTGATTCCGCCGTTTTTGGGCGGAAGAAGAATCTCAAAATCAGTATTTGCGCAAATGTCCGGTAGTAGATTGCCACGTCGCTCCGCTTCTCGCAATGATACTTAAATAAAAAAAAGAATTGTCATTGCGAGACAATCCGCGATAGTGGATTGGCGTGGCAATCTCACCGGTATTCAGCCTTACTCGTTAAACCGCATTTGAACATTCGGCAATTGCGTGTTTTCTAGTGAGATTGCCGCAGTCGTCGCAAGCTCCTCCTTCGCAATGACGTGAAAATTTCTGTCATTGCGAGGAGCGTAAGCGACGTGGCAATCTCCTAAATTTTCAACCATAGCCATTAAACCGTTGTTGAACATTCGGCGACAGCATGTTTCCCGGTGAGTCCGCCAAGGCGGAGCTTAACAGTTCCTAACGTTTCAGTTCGCAATGACGCGACGGCGCAAAAAAAAACAAGCCGTCATTGCGAGTGGAGTGAAACGGAGCGCGGCAATCTCCTAAATATTCAACCTTAGCCGTTAAACCGCTTCTAAATGTTCTGCGAAATGTGTTTTTTTTAGTGAGTCCGCCAAGGCGGAGCTTAACCCGCATTCTGTGGGATTGTATTGATTCTAAAATTAAAAAAAGCAGGATAAAAAATCTATTGTCGTTCGGAAAATAAACGCTATATTTGAACTCGAAATTTTTCAGAATCCTTTTTACTCCATTTGCATCAAATTTGCAATTAAAAATTAGGAAATAAAATAACTTAAAATATAAGAGGTATTTATAATGACAGAGCATTTGACAAAAGAAACTTTTTTTGAAAAAGTATTTAACTGGGAAAAGAATAAAGAATGGAAATATGAAGGTGATTTACCTTGTATTATCGACTTTTGGGCGGAATGGTGCCAGCCGTGTAAAATGGTTGCTCCCGTTTTGGAAGAGTTGTCAGAAGAGTATGCCGGTAAAATTCATGTTTACAAAGTAAACACCGAGGAGCAGCAGGAATTAGCGGCGGCATTCGGTATCAGAAGCATTCCTTCTTTACTTTTTGTGCCGATGGACGAACAGCCTCAAATGGCAGTTGGCGCGCTTCCGAAAGAGACTTTGAAACAAGCAATCCACGAAGTTCTTTTGAAAGACGAAGTTAAAGCTGAGTAGAAGTTTTTAACTGACTTTAACCGTCTTCTCTTTAATTGGGAAGACGGTTTTTTTTTTATGTTTTTTTGCAAAAAGACAGATTCTCTATTAGAATAATTATTCAT
Organism: Melioribacteraceae bacterium; assembly: GCA_027036655.1. Classification (GTDB taxonomy): domain Bacteria; phylum Bacteroidota; class Ignavibacteria; order Ignavibacteriales; family Melioribacteraceae; genus WGAL01. Next base: position 377 of record JALWEC010000045.1, on the reverse strand, counting down.
ATTTTTACTTATCCCAAAAAATTAATTAGGAGGTTTAAAATGTCAGTCCCAAAACCATTTTTCCGCTGGCGCCCGCATCCTTGGCACGGAATCGATATCGGAGATAATCCGCCGAGAATTGTAAACGCTTACATTGAAATTACTCCCTTTGACAGAGTAAAATACGAGGTAGATAAATATACCGGCTATATGCATGTTGACAGACCGCAGCGTACTTCATCGCAGCCGCCTGCTTTGTACGGTTTTATTCCGCAGACATATTGCGGAGAAAGAACCGGCAATCTCAATCCTGTTTCGGGGAAAGGGGACGGCGACCCGCTTGATATTTGCGTAATCAGCGAAAGACCAATTTCCCGAGGCGAAGTAATTTTGCGCGC
>JALWEC010000044.1 GCA_027036655.1 Melioribacteraceae bacterium | reverse complement strand
AGTTGTTGTCCAATGTGTAGGCGATATATTTGTAGTCCGGGGAAAAAGTCGGATTTTTCTCCTCGCCTGCAGTTGCCGTTAAGCGTTTGAAAAAATTATCTTCAACGGAAAAATAATAGAGGTCGCCGTTTTTCTCATATATGTAATGTAAAAAATCTTTTGATTTAACAGTAGGGGAAAGACTTTGGAACTCTTCCGGAAGCGCGTCCTTTATTTCAGAGTAATCAAAAAATACTTCTTTTTCTCCGGTTTGAACGTTTGTTTTTATGTAGCGAATCGTCCCCGATTTCCTCTCCGAAAGAAGATAGTTTTTCCCGTCTAACCATTTCACCGGTGTTGGAATTTGTTTAGTCAGGCGCGGGGGTGCGAACTCAAATACTTGTTCAAAAGTTAGTTTTTCTTTCTGTGCGGATAGCGATATAAAGCTTAAAAATAAAAGTGTGAGAGTGAAAAATTTTTTCATCAAAAACTCCGTATTCATCAATATTTATATAATCAAAATACGATATAATGAAGAAATTGACAAACGCTGAATTCGGTTTCGGCAATTCAGAGCTTCCTTATTTTCTGAATCCCGAAGGGATAAAATATTTATAGAATTTCGTTTGCAATAAATTATTCGACCCCGTTGGGGTCGTATATAATTTTTATTCATTTTTCTATCAATATTTGAATCCTTCGGATTCAGTAATTCATTATTAGAAGGCTTTGCATAACCCAATAAAATGTCATTCTGAATGTAGCGAAGCGGAATCCGCCGAGGCGGAAGAATCTCAAAACCTGTAATTATACCAAATTTAGAGATATTTCGGACGGTTTCCATATTTGCTTTCGACGTAAAGTGGTTGGGGGTAAACTTGGCGAACTTAATATAACAATTTTAGGTTCGTAAAGTTTTCTAAAAGAAATAATATGAGACTTTCAAAACGGGAAATGCAATAATTCCGGCATCCTGCATATCTAAGGAGCGGAAAGCTCCCAAATCCCAAGAGAGATGCGTTGAGCGAATTCTGAATGCAACGCTAATCAAACCGCCGGGGAAAGTCGTGATAACATCCGGTCCGTTATCTTCTACGAAAATTTGGCTGATTTCAGTAATTAGAGAAGTATTTTTACTTGGGTCGAATCTGTACCCGAAAGATACAAGGAAACCGAAAGCATTTGAGTCTTTAAAAAACTTTGTAATTCCGGCGCTTAAATTTGCTCCGTTGGACGGCTTACCGATGCTTAGCGAATTACCGAAAATCAGTTGCGCCGTATCGAAAGTATAAGAAGCATAAACTGCGGATTGTATCCAGTCCGTTTTCAGATAATTTTGCTTTACTCCGAATGACAATAATTTCAGTAAATCGGTTGTGATAGGGAAAGGAATAAATACGCCGAGGTGGGTTCTGTCGGTTACGGCATAAGTATAATTCAGCAGAAAAAGTTCATAGTCGGTGAAGTATGAATTACCTTTCGGCATTGTATAGGCGGTTGGAGTGAAGAGATATTCATTATCGCCGGGAGCATAATCTTGCGCAAAAATATTGGCAAAAGCGGTAAAAAGGAGAAAAATTAAAATTATTTTTTTCATAGCCGTACTCTCATTATTGTTATTATCTAAAATTTAATAATAAATCGGGAATTTACAAACTGAAATTAAGGGCTATCTATGGTTTTGTGTAATTGAAAATTCCGTTCTATAGCGGAATTTAGCTCCGGGTAACAACTCCGCCCGAGACGGACAAAACGGCATAGAATACAAGCAGTCTGCCGAGGCTTATTGCGAACCAACAAAAA
>JALWEC010000043.1 GCA_027036655.1 Melioribacteraceae bacterium | reverse complement strand
CTTGTGATTTTTGCTAAGATTATTGTCATAAAACATAAAATCAAGGTTCAGATTCACAGAGGTTCATAGATTTATTACCTTTGCTCCATTGTCTGCCTTGGCATATTGCGGCTTACTACGATAGGTATTTATGTTTCAATCACAACAACACCGTCTCGTCCGCCTCGGGCGGATTGCGAGGAACGGAGAGACGAAGCAATCTCACTAACAAACACACTAATTCCGAAAATTCAATAAAGGTTTAACGGCTGAGGTTGAATACCGGTGAGATTGCCACGCTTCCTACGGTCGCTCGCAATGACAGTGTGTTATTTATGTTTTTATGTTCTATAATCATAATTTAAACAGATAAAAAATCCGGGATTGTGAAAAGTCTTAGAAAATATATATTTTTCGAGAGTAAAAAATTGGAGTTGATACGATGCCTACATACGAATACAAATGTTTAGAATGCGGATACAGATTTGACGCTTTCCAAAAAATGACCGATCCACATCTTGAGACTTGCCCTAAATGCGGCGGAAAAGTTAAACGGGTTATAGGAAGCGGAGCGGGAATAATTTTTAAAGGTTCGGGATTTTACGAAACCGATTATAAAAAAAGTCATTCGAGTGCAACAAGTAAATCTGCTAACAAAGCCGAATCTGAAAAAACCGCTCCGGCAGCCAAAACGGAGAAATCAGAAACAAAGTCTTCCGGTTCAAAGAAAGAAGCAAAAGCAAGCTAAGAAGCGTAGTTCTTCAATGCGGACAAATTGTTTAGTCGTTTATGAGTTTAGATTTTTCTAAATCCGCGAAAATCATAAAAAATCCGTGTTATCTGTGTTCTATTTTTCGAGTAATTGAACAAATAGATTTCCAAGCTTTCGTTTTCTAACACGTGTCTATCATTTACCTCTTTACATCTTCCGCTTTGACGGATTAAAAAATTCTTGTCATAAATTTTAGTTCTACTCCGCTGAATTCCGGTTCGTAGCGGCAAACTCCGCCGATACAGATATTTCCGGCTTGTCGCGTTCCGACAAGAAGCGAAACCTCCGAGTTGTCCCATAAATTGTAACCGATTCTGAAAAAGCCCCAGAATTTTCTCACCAGATGTGACTTTACCGGCTCCTTCGTCTGAACTTCTCCAACAAGCGAAAGTGTCAAGTTTGGAGATCTGAGCCATTCAAGCGTTACCGCATCGTCGTAATATTTTTCATTTGTGGATAATACTCTTACCTGCTGATGCTCAACAATGGCGCGGATTGTATTAATTTTATCGAGATAATATTTAAGTTCAACTATCGGAGTAAGGTTTGTTGTTGAAGTTTCCATCTCCTTAGAATAGCCGAAAGCAAGACTCCCGAGATAGTTCTTCCCATCTCTTCTCAGCTGAATATATGCCTCATTGAACATAACGCTTGACGGCAAAAGGGAATGTTTGATTCGTTTAAAATAGGAGTTTACTCCTAACGATTTTGTCATTCCGTAATTCCCTTTCAAGGAAATTTTGTCGCTGAGGATATAATTGAGAGCAAACTGATAACCTTGCTCGTTGTTCTGATTCAGCGCGTGCGGATGTCTGTTGAGCAGAATATATGAATAGTCCTGCGTAACGGAAGGAGGAGTATTGTAAACAACAGTTTGGTCATAACTTGTAAATTTAAAATTGTCGTAATATTTCAACTCGGCAGATAGAGAAAATTTTCCGTAATAAAAATTGAGATTCCCGTAAACTCCTTTACCGATAAATTTTTCGGAGTTGTTGAAAATATCTCTCCTGACATCGTTATTTTGTTTGACGGCATACTCTCCGTAGAAATCAAAGTTCCAAAATCTGATTTGTGAACGGAGAGAAAGCAGCGAAGTTCGAGCCGCAGACGCAACATAAGGAGTGTTTGAAGCAATGCTAAAACCAAGCCTAACTTTTCTGAACATACGGTATTCCAAATCGGCTGCGTGGAGTATATCTTTTCTGACTGCGAGTGAATTTTCCGCCATACCGGTAAAAGCCGTTAAACTTAAGTTGCCGTACCTTCCGTAAAATTTAGCTCCGAGCAGGTTGTTGTCAATGCGTATATGTCTGTCCTCATAAATCTTTATTAACAATCCTCTTCCAAATGTGGAGTAGAAATTTCCAATCGTAAAATTGAATCCTTTTTTCTTCTTCCCCATATTAACTTTAAAGTAGAGAAAATCAACGCCGGAATAGTGTTCTTTCCCTCTGCTTATTGCCGGATTGGGATCGTTCGGCTGAAAAACATCAAACCGGATTCCGCTTCTAAAAATTCCGTAGCGGTAATCGGCATTGAACCAATTTTCAAAGATTTCCCTGTCCAAATCAACATCGTATGAATATTTAGTCTGATTCGACAACGACAGTCCTTCGGGAAGCTTGATATTCTGAGCCGTAACTACATTTGCGCCGCCCGAGGTGAGAAGCAGAATCAAAAAGAAAAAAATTAATCTGTTGTTCATTTAGCGTCCAATAATTTTTTTATGATATTCTCGACTTTAATCTCGTCCCCTTTTTTGTATCCGGAATGACTGTAAACGATTTCACCTTTCTTATTTAAAATAATCGTATGAGGAACAACCTGAACGTAATAATCGCGCGCCGCTTCATTTTCGGGATCGAGCAAAACCGTAAATTTATAATCGTGCGAACGTATGTAAGGAACAACCTTTGCAAGACTTCTTTCCGTATCTTCCGAGATTGCAATCATTTTGAGATTACGTTTTTGGTATTTCTCAAAAATTGCGTTGTAATGCGGCATATCTTCCATACAGGGCTTGCACCAAGTAGCCCAGAACGAAATAAGCACCGGACCTTCGCCTAGAAAATCCGACAACTCGTAAGTATTACCGTTTATATCGTCCAACTCGAAATCGGGAGCTTTGGAGAGATTTTTTGTCTGAGCGCTCAGAACAAACGCAAAAATCAGCATTGATAAAAAGAGTTTCATAACATCTCCCAAAATTTATCTAATCAGAATCATTTTTTTTGTAGCGGAAAATCTTCCTGAGGTTAACCTGTAGAAATAAATTCCGGCGGGTAAATCACCCGCTTCGAGCTTAACATCGTAAACGCCCGGCTGCAAAGTTTTATCAACCAGCGTTTTAACTTTTTCACCGAGAATATTGTAAAGCGTCAGTTTAACATTTTCCGATACGGAATTTTTCCCGACGGATGCAATTTTATATCGAATGGTTGTAACGGCGCTTTCCCGCGCGTTTCCTTTTAATGATAACGGATTAGGATAGTTCTGAAACAACTTGAATCCGGTTGGCGCTCCCGTATTTTCCTCAACGCCTGTAGGATTTGCGTTAGCCGTAAAATTAATCACGGATGAATCTGCAAAATTAAAAGCGTCACCGAATCTTAGCGTTACATTTCCTGCGCCGTAATTTGTATGAGGAAAAACATGTAGCGAAAGTTCCCGCGATTCCCCGGGAGATAAAGCGCGCGCGCCGAAATCAGACGTTGTGGCAATGCTGTCCAAAGTCGGCGAGAAACAGAAACTGAAGCACAATGACGACGTCCAATCGGCAGGAAGAGCGTTAACAGTACGCTTCACATAAAATGTTAAATCGCCGTTACTGATATTTGTTACGGTAAGATTGAATATCATCTCGGAATTCAATGAATCGTTCGCGACAGTAGTATCTGCGACTACGGTAAAACTCTGAGCTTTAAGAGTTACCGTTAAAAAGAGAAATAAAATAATTAATATTTGTTTCACAATTTAATCTCCCGTTTTTTATAGTAATGAGTAATACGTGATCAGTTATGAGTAACAGCAAATAATTAATGCCTCTCCACTATAAAACTCATCACTCATTACTGATTACTCATAACTGATTACTGACAACTTATTTAATCAACGTCATCTTTTTTGTAATGGTAAAATCTCCGGCTCGTAAAGTGTAAAAATATACTCCGCTGCCGAGTTTGCTTGCATCAAATCGTACCGAGTAAGTTCCCGGCGCTTGTTTACTGTTTACAAGCGTGGCAACTTCACGTCCGAGGATATCAAAAACTGTAAGGTGTACAGTTAATTCATGAGATTGCCGCATCGTCGCAATCCGCCAATGGCGGACAGAAGGTATTGAATAGTTTATTGTCGTTGTAGGATTAAACGGATTCGGATAATTCTGCTCCAGCGCAAAAGTTTTCGGCGTCGAGGTTTCATCGGAAACGGAATTCGGCTGCAAAACGCCAAACCAAATAAGGGAGTTTTTAACAAGCTGCAAACGCGCGGTTTCAGTTCCTACCTGCTCAAGTCCGAAACCCATATAAACGGTTTTGAAATTCTCCCCTTCATTTTTAACGGCTCCTATTTGGGTTGAATTGGAATACTTCAAAATTGTACTTGCTCCCGTGCCGTTGGGCCTTATTACTTCAGGATAGTATGAATAAACGGCGCGTAAATTAAACGCCAATCCGTCTGTTATCGGATCGCCGTCAACACCGGTTAGAACGTGAATCCCGGAATTATCTTGAATGTAAGTCGCGCCGAGATAGTTGTGATAAAAATCTTTTGCAGCCTGAAAATTACTGCTTCCGTCCGAATCAAAAACGTCCCAGCCGATATCCTGTCCGCCTATGAACAAGCGTCCGCCGTTATCAAGGAATTGCGTTAAGAAATCCAAATCGGCTTGAACGAATGCGGGAAAGCCCCAGCCTGCGTTCCAATAAACGGCTTCGAAACCTCTTGTCAGCAAATCGTTTCCAAGCGCGCTCAAGTAAGCTCTGTCTAAAAACGTATATTCAACCTTAGCTGAATCAAGCGCGGTTTCGTAGTAAGATTCATAATTTGCGCCGTCTGCGTCTATAAGCAGTACTTTCCCCTTGGGAATAAATCCAAAGTAGGTGGAAGTAAAACCATACTGATAAGCGTCTCTGAGATTCTGCGCATACAATCCGACGGCGGCGCTTCCCGAAGTATCGGTTGTAATTTGAGAACCGAAGGAAAGAGTATCGCCCGGCAAAACCAAAGCGTTTATTTCATCCGTGGGATTTCCCTCATAATACAAATCAAAACTCCAGCCATCGGAAAGAGTAACCTCAGGCGTTAAATGAACGGCGATTGTGTCGCTGTTATTGTTGTATAAAACGTAATCCGTATTAATTACGCTTGCGCCGGAAATAATTTCGGCTCTGCTCCGATTCGATTGAATAACGTAGGTTGGGATATTGATATTGGACTGAAGGATTTCTTTTGTGTCGTCGCTCTGAATCCAAGCTACGGCGGCTAAATCGCTTACGTTCCAACTATGCTGAATATCTGCGGAAAAACTAAAATTAAGCGTATCCCCGGGAGTAAGATTTGTTAATGCTTGTCCCGTTGCATTTGGGAGTAACTTCCTCATAACATCGTTAAAATCTTTTTCACCGTTAGTTCCGGGAGGAGAGCTGAAATGAATTCTTCTTTCGATTACAGCCGTTCTTAAATAAAGATTTGTTGCGGTAACGTTATCGCCTACTATCACGG
>JALWEC010000042.1 GCA_027036655.1 Melioribacteraceae bacterium | reverse complement strand
ATTAAAATCCCTTCCACCCATTTTTCAATTTTATATGCGGTTTTTTATTCGGGCAAAATATCTTATTTTATTGTTATGAAAAACAAATTAATAAAAATGGTAACAGTTTGGCTTCTTTTTCTATTTATATTTCAGGGATGCCAAGCACAAAATAAAAAAGGTAATAAATTGAATAACGAATTTAAATACACTAATCATCTGATTACGGAACAAAGCCCATATCTGCTGCAGCATGCTCACAATCCCGTGGAATGGTATCCTTGGAGCAAGGAAGCATTTGAAACCGCACGAAAAGAGGATAAACCTATTTTTCTATCTATCGGTTATTACACTTGTCATTGGTGCCATGTAATGGAGCACGAATCTTTTGAAGACCCGGAAGTTGCAAAAGTAATGAATAACACATTTGTCTGCATTAAAGTTGACCGGGAAGAGCGCCCTGACTTGGATAATGTTTATATGAAAGTCAGTCGCCTACTTACAGGCTCGGGCGGATGGCCGCTTACAATTATCATGACTCCCGACAAGAAACCTTTTTTTGCAGGGACTTACATTCCCAAACACAGTATGCATAACAGAATCGGTTTGGTGGAATTAACCGAAAAAGTCGGAGAACTGTGGAAAACCGACAGAGCGCAGTTGCTGAAGTCCGCCAATCAAATAACCGAAGCCCTTCTTGAAACACCTTCTAACAAAGAAGAAAAACTCCCCGGAGTGGAAATGCTTGACGAAGCATACAAAACCCTCCGCACTAAATACGATTACCGTTACGGCGGGTTTTCGGACGCTCCAAAGTTCCCTTCTCCACATAATATAATTTTCCTTCTGCGCTATTGGCACAGAACGGGCAACGAAACCGCGCTAGCAATGGCGGAGAAAACTTTGCAGGAAATGTATCGCGGAGGAATGTACGATCACATCGGATTTGGATTCCATCGTTATTCTACAGACAGCAAATGGTTTTTGCCTCATTTTGAAAAAATGCTGTACGATCAGGCAATGCTTATTCTGGCTTACACGGAAGCTTACGATGCAACAAAAAAACTTCAATATAAAATTATTGCCGAAGAAATCATCCGATATGTTCTGCGGGATATGACTTCCCCTCTCGGCGGTTTTTATTCCGCCGAAGATGCCGACAGCGAAGGAGAGGAAGGAAAATTTTATACTTGGACTTGGAACGAACTGCAAACTTTTCTTACTCCTGAAGAATTTAATTTTGTAAAGGTAGTTTTTAACATAACCGAAACCGGAAACTTCCGTCATGAAGTTAGTATGGAAAGTTCGGGCTCAAATGTTTTGGCAATGAATGCCGTTCCCCAAATGCTTGCCGAAAGATTGCAAATGTCGCTTACCGAATTTTATGAGCAACTGAATTCAGTAAGAAGCAAACTATTTAAAATTCGTGAGAATCGCGTTCATCCTAACAAGGATGACAAAATATTAACCGACTGGAACGGATTGATGATTGCCGCTCTCGCCAAAGCGGGAAGGTCTTTCGGAAAACATGAATTCACGGAAGCCGCTGAAAAATCAGTTGAATTTATATATCAAAAAATGTTCGACGACAATCGACTGATGCATCGCTTTCGGGGAAATCATCTCGCGATAAACGCTAACGCCGATGATTATTCCTACTTAATTTTCGGACTGATTAATTTGTACGAAACAACTTTTAAACCGGAGTATCTCTCAAAAGCGGTTGAGCTTCAAAAAATACTTACGGAAAACTTTCGGGATGAAAAGGAAAACGCATTCTACTTTACTTCGGAAGATAACAGCGATACAT
>JALWEC010000041.1 GCA_027036655.1 Melioribacteraceae bacterium | reverse complement strand
CTCAAAGCTTATCCGGGCGAAAAACCCGTAATAGACGGAAGCGATTATAATTTCGGTTCAGATTATATAGCTGGAATAATTAAGATTATAAACAAAAGCTACATTACGGTTGAAGGATTCGAGATTCGGAATTTAATTACTTCAAACGGAAATGTTTTTCCCGCCGGAATCTGGGTGCGCGGAAATTCAAGTCATATAAAAATTATCAACAATGCCATTCACAATATACAACATAATAATCCGGATGCGGGCGCGCACGGGCTCGCATTTTACGGCACAAGTCCTTCTCAGTCGATGAATAATTTGCTTATTGCAGGAAATGAAATTTACAATTGCATTTTGGCGTGGAGTGAATCGTTAGTTCTCAACGGAAATGTGGAGTATTTTCTAGTCAAAGACAATGTAGTTCATGATAACGACAATATAGCGTTTGATTTCATCGGCTTTGAAGGGACTTGTCCCGATGATCAATACGATCAGGCAAGAAACGGAATTGTTTCCGGCAATGTTGCATATAATATAGACAGCCGGACAAATCCCGCTTATGGCGGAGAAGGTTCGGCTGACGGATTTTATGTTGACGGAGGAAGAGACATTATCTTTGACGGAAATCTGGCGTACAACTGCAATATCGGTTTTGAATTTGCAAGCGAGCATTCCGGAAGAGCCACAAGCGGAATTACGGCGCGTAACAATTTCATCATCAATAATCACGCTCTCGGAATATCAATCGGCGGCTACGATTCGCAAAGAGGAAAAACTACAAACTGCACAATCGTAAACAATACTCTTTATCACAACAGAATTCCCGATTTTGATTGGGGCGCGGAAATCAACATAGGTTATTACTGCAGCGGCAATGTTTTTAAGAATAACATCATTTATTCGGGAGATAATTCATCACTAATTGAGTTTGACAATTCGACCGGCGACAACTTTACATTCAAGCATAATCTTTATTACTCCGACGGCTCCCCCGAATGGATATGGCAAGGAAGTTATTATTCAAACTTCTCCGATTACACATCGAACTCCGGTACGGATGCAAATTCAATCTACTCAAATCCTCTTTTCGATAGCGGCGCGCTCGCAAATTATCAGCCGAAAATTTTATCCGCCTCCCCCGCTATCGACGCGGGAGAAAATCTTGATTCGCTGATTGTCGGCTCGCATGATTTTATGGGCAACGAGAGAATTTACAACGGCGTAATCGATATCGGAGCATACGAATATTCATTGCCGAACGGAACCGACGAATCGTTAAACTTACCTTTAAATTTTAAGTTGTTGCCGGCTTTTCCAAACCCGTTTTATCTCAACGGTAAATCCTTCGGCAATAAAACAGGAACAACCATTAAATTTGTCGGGAATAGCGAGATAAAAGGAGAACCGATGGTTCTTAAAATTTATACGGTTGACGGGAAAGTAATCAAAAATCTTCTTTCGGGAAAAGTGGAAAAAATAAATTATTCCTTTACTTGGAATGGCAATGATTCAAATAACAATATTGTATCCAATGGAATTTATATTGCCGTACTTCGATTAGGAAAAACTATATTAACCGATAAAATAATCTTTATAAAATAAAAGGAATTGTAATGCTGCAAAAACTACTCCTATTTTTAGGATTTCTATTATGGATGATTAACATAAACGCTCAGAATTTGACTGCAATAACATATACCGAAAGCGATGCGAATTTCAAGAATCCCGCAAGAGGATTTTATGCCGATAAATACGGCAATATAACTCCCGCGTTTGTAAATAGCATTAAAGCGCAGGGAATGACGCTGATTCACAAAATTTATAATCTGCATCAATTTAACGCTACGCCGATTTCCCAAGATTATTTAGATCAAATTCAATCCGATCTTAACGTCGCGAGAGAAGGAGGAGTTAAAGTAATTCCACGATTTTTTTATACCGACCAGCAAAACGGAGCCGATGCTGCATTGGATACCGTACTGCTGCATATCAATCAGCTTGCGCCCGTTCTGCAAGCAAACGCCGATGTAATTGCATTTATGGACGCCGGATTTATCGGAGCGTGGGGCGAGTGGTACTATTCAAGTCACGGATTGAACAACACTACGGACAGACGAACCGTTTTATTCGCTTTGCTTCAAGCGCTTCCTCCGCAGATAGACGTTGTAATCAGAACGCCCAATTACAAGCGATTGATTTTTAATTATACCGAACCGCTCGATATTGATTCGGCGTACAGTGGCTCTTTCCGTTCGAGAACCGGCGCGCACAACGACTGTTTTCTCGCCGATGAAACCGATGCCGGCACGTACCTCTGGAACGACATTGAAGGCGACAAAGATTATCTGAACGCAGACAACCGGTTTCTTCCTCAAAGCGGAGAAACTTGCCAGCCGAGCCAATACAGCGTTTGTTCAAACGCTTTAATCGATTTAAACAGAATGCATTGGACGACGGTAAACAGCGATTATAACGAAAATGTTTTGCAAGAATGGATTGACGGCGGATGTATGCCGGAAATAAAAAAACGGCTCGGTTACAGATTTGTACTTCAACACGCCGAAATCTCGGATTCGATAAAACCGAACGGTATTTTTACTTTGAATTTTAATGTTAAAAATGTCGGCTTTGCAAATCCATTTAACCCGAGAGGATGCGAAATAATTTTACGCAACAACTCAACAAAAGCAAAGTACAGATTGGTAACGGCAATTGATCCTCGCTTCTGGTTCTCCGGAGATTCAACTTCCGTACAGATAACCGGAGGAATTCCATCCGATATGCCCGAAGGAAACTACGAAGCGTTCCTATTTTTACCCGATACGGCAAAATCATTGCACGACAGGAAAGATTACGCAATCCGTTTGGCAAACGAAAATGTTTGGGAAGATTCGACCGGGTACAACGATTTACTCGCTTCGGTAACAATCAGCACTAACGCTTCGGGAGAAGATTACTCCGGCTCAAATTATTTTGTCTCATTTTCGGGAGGCATCACTCCTCCGCCCGGCGGAAGCGATATTATTATAGACGGCGATTTTTCCGATTGGAACGGCGTTCAGCAGTTGGACGTCGGAGCAAACGCTGAAAATTCCGGCGACGCTCTCAACGCAAACACCGATTTGCTTGATATGTGGGCTGCAAATTCGGATGAAGAACTTTTCATCAGCTATTCTTTATCGGGAAGTTTCGGCGGCTCATACTTCTACCACGTTTTTTTTGATACCGATAACTCCGGAGCTACAGGATTTCATTCGGGAGAAAGCTTTGGCGGATTTGATTTTATGATAGAAAACGATATCCTTTACAGCTACGCGGGAAATAACGGAGAATGGGGCTGGAACTACATCGGCAGCGTTGTTTCCGCTTATTCTTCCGACGACAAACGAGTTGAGATAGCCGTTCCCTTTTCGCAGATTGGCGTTGAGCCGAACCAGACAATCGGCTTGGTCTTTAACGTTAATGATAACGATGATTCTTTCCCCGATGATTACGCCCCGAATTCATATCAGTCGAATTCGTTTGAATACACAATTATGTTAACGGGAGTTAATGATTCTTTTGCTAAATCGAGCGCTAATCGTCCCCGGATTACCGCTTTCCCAAATCCTTTTAACAGTACGGTTCACATTAATTTATCAAAAATCTCAAACAAGATAGAATCAATTAAAATTTATAACTGTCTCGGGGAACTGGTTAAAACATTTTCGCCTGATAATTTTAACGGAAAAGAAATAATATGGAATGGAATAAATAATTTCAATCAATCGGTTAACAGCGGAATTTATTTTTTGGTAGCGATTACGCCTTCAAAAATATATTCTTTAAAATTAGTTTACCTCAAATAAAAAAGGAGTTCAACAATGAAAAAAATGCTTACATTAATTGCTGTCCTTATTGCTTACACTGTATCTTTCGCTCAGATACAGATTGACGGCGATATGCTCGATTGGGCAAATATCGCTCCGTTGGACAGAGACCAAGTAGCGGAACCTGTCGGAGATATTACCAACTCCGATTATCACGATTTTGATTTGAAACATCTTTACATCACACACGATTCAGCGTATGTGTATGTAAGAATTGATATTGCGGACGACGCAAGTTTCAACAACTTCTACAACTTCGATAATCCCCCCGTTTTTGAGTTTGATTTTGATACCGAAATCGGCGATACTACAGGATTCGATTGGGGCTGGTGGAACAACGCTTATAATTATTCAATCGATCTTGCTCTCACTCTCAACCCTGATTCGACGGTAAAATACGGAGTGCTGTACAAGTACAACGGCAGCAGAATTCCGACTTGGGCACCGGGAGAATTTGAATTTCTCGCGAATATCCCAATGGCAATTAACGATGATGCAAATGCAATGGAATTTGCAATTCCGCGCGACCTCGTTAACTTCGGTCCGGAATTCAGACCTTGGGTTTACTCCGTAGGAAATTACCAGTGGGCTGACGGAGCCGACCAGCTTCCGACCGAAGGCGGAGAATATATGCTGCGTTACGATTTCTGGTATCTCGATCAAAACGCCGTTGTTCAGGCGCAAGGCGACCAAATTGACAACCGCATTCAAATTGACGGCGATATGCTTGATTGGGCAAACATTCCTCCGGCGGATCAAGGTGAAATTGCCGAAGAATTGGGCGATATGCCGACCGGACCGGAATTCGACTTAAAGGATATTTACACTACAAGCGACTCAAATAATTTTTACATCAGAATTGATATTGACCCGAGCGCAACCTTCGGAGGAATGTACACAAACTATTCCAATCCTCCCGCTTTTCAGATCTTCTTCAATATTAATTGGGGAGACACAACCGGCTTAGGATACGGAGGATTCTGGCCGTTAACCGTTGACTATATGGTTGATTTAAGCACGGCATTAAACCCTGACAGTAATTTAACTCAAATTCCGATTTACTATTATGTTGGCGATTGGAACGGCGCGAACGAAACCTTTGCCGAAGTACCGGACGCTTATGCAACATTTGCCGTTAACGACGACGATAACATTGTTGAAGTATCCGTTCCGAGAACCGCAATCAACGCGGGCACTGATATTATGCCTTGGGTTTATGTTGTAGGAGATGAGAATTGGGACAACGAAGAGTATTGGCCCAATACCGCCGTTGAAGGTTGGAGCGATGATGACCCGCCGGTTTATTATGCTCTTGATTATAATTTCATCTCAGGTAATTCAGTTAAAAAAATTGCGGATCACGCATTAATTACCGGCGTTGAAGATAGCGCGCCCGATTATTCGACTGTTAAAGGATTCGGCTTAGTTCAGAATTATCCGAACCCGTTCAATCCATCTACAATTATTTCTTTCCAACTTTCCCATACACAAAATATCACAGTTGACATTTATAATATGCTGGGACAGAAAGTCGCTACTTTAATAAACAATAAAGTTCTCGCAGCCGGAACAAATAAAGTCCGCTGGGACGGCAGAGACAGCGCCGGAAATTCGGTAACAAGCGGCGTTTATCTTTACAGAATCTCTACAAACAACTATTCCGTAACTAAAAAAATGATGTTG
>JALWEC010000040.1 GCA_027036655.1 Melioribacteraceae bacterium | reverse complement strand
GATTTTCCACATCCAATAATATAATATACTGAAAGCAATTAAGGATAAGAAAAATATCTCGAGCATATTGCCGTTCATTTTAAAATCAACTACCGGACCGGCGTTTGTGTCGTCCGCCGAGCCGGGATGTAAACCGCTCATAATTCTCGGCATTACAAAGACCAAAAAGGGAACGGTTAGAAAAGAGAAGATTGAATAAACCGCTGAAAGTCTTGCCCTTTTTTCTTCCGACTCAATAGACGAGCGCAAAGCAAAAAGAGAGCCGTAAATTAGAAGCAAAACAAAAATGCTTGTTTCGCGCGGGTCCCAATTCCAAAAGGAACCCCAAGTAAACTTAGCCCAAATAGAGCCTGTAAGAGTTGCAAGAACTGCAAACACCATCCCGATTTGCAGCGCGGAAAGGGACTTCGCGTCGTCGTCCAAATCCTTTCTGTAAAGATAGCGTATTCCGTAAATCGTAGCGGTAAGAAAAGCAATCGATGCCAGCCATGCAGTAGGAACATGGAAGAAAATTATTCTCGCAAGCTGCCCCAATCCGGGGATGTCAGGGAACTGATTCCAACCAACCGGATGACGCACAATCGGAAATGTTAATCCTCCCCAGAAGACAAAAATCATCAAAAGAAACAGGAGTATTTTCAAATATTTATTCACAAATTTCCTCTTATTAAAGACAAAATATACTATTTATATAATTAAGATAAAAATGAATATTTTTTCATCAAGCCGAAATTATCAGTAATCCGCCAAGGCGGAGTGATGAGTTAAGAGTAAAGCGAATTTTCAGCTCCAACTTCTGTTCTCTAACCTCTAACATTTTATTTTCTCACAAAAGATACGCGTTCCGCACTTTTTGTAGAAAGAATTTAATATCTAACAAAAGGCTTTGCATAACCTAACAATTTGTCATTCTGAATCTCGGAGTCCGAAATTATACTTAATTTCGAACAGTTTACTATCTCAAAATAAAATCTATTCTGCTTATTTTGCCGTCGATGTTGCTCCGCGGCGATATATTGAATATTTTACAAAGCAGCGGATAGACATCAATGTTCCATATCGTACCCGTTCTGAAACCGGACTTAAACGCCGGTCCTTCGGCGATAAAAATTCCGTGCATATCGAGCGCGTCCTTATCGTAACCGTGATTACCTTTCATCGCATCTTTTCCGACAAAACTTTTCACGGAATGATTATCAACAAGAGACCAGCCCAAATCCGCAACAAGAATAATATCGGAAATAAAGGGATTGGAATCGAAAAAATAGTAATCGGGCATTTCGCTTTTTTTATAAACTTTATAATGGTTCTCGTTTTTTTTGAGAATATTATAAACAACGTCGTCTTCGTTACGAGTTGAAATCATCATTACCGGGCCGGAAGACTGATATTTAACTTTATGCCCTTTCAAAATGTTTTCGATATTAATTACACGTTCGGGCGAAATATCCGTCATACCATGATCAGATACAATAATAATATTAAGACTGTCGAACATGTTAATCTCTTTCAGCCTTTTAATCAAGTAGCCGGTTACAGTATCCAGACGTGCGATTGCATAATTAACCTCTTTTGATTCAGGTCCGTAGCGGTGTCCGTAAGTATCGGTAAGGGAATAATACAAAGTGTAAAAATGTGGTCTTTCTTTTTGAGGCATTTGTAACCAAGCGGCTATTGTGTCAACTCTCGATTCGTAGTTTACACTTTTATCATACCGCTTAAAAATATCGGGATGATGCCATTTCCCTTTCATAGAGGAAGCGGGCCAAAAGAAACTGGCGGTTTTGATTCCGTTACGATCAGCCG
>JALWEC010000039.1 GCA_027036655.1 Melioribacteraceae bacterium | reverse complement strand
TTCGGGTTCGGGTAGCAGTTCAAACCGAATGTGTAATTAGCGGCTACTCCGCCGAATACGTTAGCGCCTTCGTCCGAAAGGTTAACATAACTGTAGCGAAACCCGAGTTCCCACGCGCCCCATTTATCTTTAGGGTTGGGAATCAATTGACCGAACTCGCCCTGTTTTTTATCCCAGTAACGATGTTCGCCCGTAATATCCCAAAGGAGGTAAACATAACCGCTCTTAAACGAAGCGGTAGCGAGATCGTTGTTCCGATAAACATTCACGAGCTGATACTCGCCCTGGAGATGAAAGTTTTTATATACCAGCGCGCTTTCAAGTCCGAAGCGGTAATCGTGATTTATTTCTCTGATTTTGGTCTTCACGATTTCATAGTCGCCGATTTTTGTTTCCGGTTCGGCGTTAAATTTTTCGCTCCATTTTTCATCGTCCGGTCTGTTCCAAACTGCGGAAGCGCCGAGATGAAGAATCATATTATCGTTATTAATCGGAGCTGTTGCCACTCTTACGGCAAACCCGCCGCCGGTTTCATTTTTGGTTTTATCTTTAACGCCGTCAAAGTTCTGTCCGAACAGAGCCGCGCGGATATTCCAATTATTTCCCCAATGACCATGTTCAATAGCCATTCTTCTTCCTAATTTGAATGCAAGTGCGCCGTAATATCTTTCCGGAAAAGGAATGTAGCGGGAAGATGTTAATATTGCCAATCCGTAAGGAACTTTAAAGTGCCCGAATTTTGTGTACTGGTTTTTAAAACCGAGATAGGAAAAATACATATCCTTTGCTTCGGGCGCGCCGTTGGCAAAATCCATATCCCATTCGGTGTACCAGTTTTTCCACATCTTCATTTTAATTGCAAGACGAGCTTTTCTTAAATGCGTTCCGTTGCTGAAAACATCGCTGTTATTCTCGAAGAAATATGCTCCGTTCAGGAAACCGCGTCCGTCGAATCTGCCTTGGAAATCGCCGTTGTCGGAAGTCCAGAATAGAATTCCGTGACGCCATTCGTTATCTCCCTTAACTACGCCGTTTTGCGCCGAGGAGATGTTTACGAGAAAGAACACCGCTGTTAGTATTCCCCAAATCAATTGGTTAAAGCGTTTCATTTTTGTCGCTCCTTTTATTTGTAGTTAGATGATTTTCTATTTCGTCAATAGATATTTTTCTAAATTCTTTTTCGCCTGCGGCAATAGCTGTCGTTCCGGCTTTTTCTTGTAGAATTGTGGCAGTCGCCTCAGGCTTTTTATAAACTTCAAGATTAAAAACATTCTGCATAAAGAAAAGGGAAATAAAACTAAGTACGCCGGCGGCTATCGGAGTTGTAACCCAGCCGGAAGAAATTTTTCCGAGTATGCGGTAATTTATGCCGCGCCCTTTTTTTGCAAGCGCAATTCCCACTACTCCGCCAACAACCGCTTGGGAACTTGAAACCGGAACGAGAGGAATCGCGGGCAATCCGTGACTGAGAAGGAAATGCTCCAAACTTTTGGACGCGAAAAGAAAAAGCACCATCGACTCGGCAAGGACTACAATCAGAGCCGCAATAGGAGTAAGTTTGAAAATATCGTTTCCCACCGTCATCATTACTTTTTTTGAATATGTAAAAATTCCAACGCTGATTGCGAGTCCGCCGATAAGAAACAGAACCTGCGTTCCCGAAAGCGTAAAAAGATCTAAAAATCCCATTTCGCCGAAAGGATGCGCCGGGACGAAAACTCCCATCACATTGGCAATATTGTTAGCGCCGAGACTGTATGCGCCGAACGCTCCGATTAAGATTAACCCCATTCTCGTATAAACATCTTGACGAAGAAGATGAACTTCCCACTTTAGAAGCCACTTCTTAAAAACAAGATAAAGAAGATAAGCAAAAACAGCCGTCAGCACCGGACAGATAACCCAAGTTGATAAAATCTTGTAAAGGGAAGTCATATCGGTCGGAGAGCCGGTAAAAAGGTTCCACCCTATAATTGCTCCCACAATAGCCTGCGACGTTGAAACGGGCAGTTTTAACTTTGTCATCCAAGCAACCGTAACCGCGGCTGCAAGCGCAACCGTAAATGAGCCTGCTATTGCGTTAACGGCGCCTAATTTCCCCAATGTATGCGAAGCACCCGCGCCGCTTATCACCGCGCCGATTATGACAAATATCGAGCCGATAATAGCGGCGGTCTTAAACTTTATCATTCTTGTTCCGACTGCCGTCCCGAAAATATTAGCGGCGTCGTTAGAGCCGAGCGACCAGCCGAGGAACAATCCGCTTAACAGAAAAAACCAAATCATAATTTATCTCTCCATATATTACAGTGAACGTTTGATTGCGGCGATTGATAATCTGTCGCATACATCTTCGGCTTCATCGGCGATTAATTCTATATGAAGCGCAAAGTATCTCATATGCATTTTCTGACTTAATTGAATATCTGTTCGGAAAACGGTATGTTTGATTTTCCGCGCGATTTTGTCGGATTCGCTTTCGCTCAACTGTACCTTTCTGATATAATCGCGGACGTTCACTATATCTTTGAAATAAGCTCTGACTGCGGCTACCATTTGATCAACCGCCGTCATACACACTTCGGATAAGTTAATATACTGCTCCTTAACTTCGGGAAGAAAAAAAGGCAGTTCGGTATAAAACTGGTTCAAAGTTTCGGCTGTCATATTCAGCACCCGATCGCAGGCTTCCAATAATCCGAGAACATCTCCTCGCGATTCGGGAATCAGAGTTTCCGTATAAAGCGCGCTTTCGATGTCGCGGCGGAGTTTGTCGCCGTCGTGTTCGCATTCGTTAATACTCTCTATTCGAGTTTCCAAATCGTCCATATCGCCGTTTAAGTAATATTTTACTCCAACGCGGAAAAGGAAAGCTCCTTTGATTACCAAATCAAGATAATCATCCAATTTTTTTTCAAGAGCTTTGGTTTGTTTGAAGAGTAAGGTCATTTTTCCTCCTTATTATATTCGTTTGTTTTTGTCTTGGAAAATTTTAATTTTAATATGGGGTAGAAAAGGGAAAGAGCCGCAAGAATCAATAAAATTAAACTGATAGGGCGAGTGAAAAAAATCGAAGCGTTATCCATCAGCAAAGCTCTTCTGAAATTAGTTTCCGCAAGGAAGCCGAGAATTAATCCGAGAATAACGGGCGGAGTAGGGAAATCGTTTCTCCGTAAAATCCAGCCGAGCAATCCGAAACCGAAGCAGCTCCATACGTCAAACATCGAGTTCCCCACGGAGTAGCTTCCGATAAAGGCAATGGAAATTATTGCGGGATACAAAACCGATTTGGGAGCTTTAATGATTTTTATCCAAAGCTGATTTCCCAAGAAGCCGAAAAAGAACATTGCGGTATAAGCGATAAACATACTGGCGAAAATTCCGTAAACAATCGGCGAATCCCCTTTAAAGAGTTCGGGACCGGGAGTTAGTCCGTGAAGGACCAAAGCTCCGATAAGCACCGCCGTTGCCGCGCTTCCGGGAATTCCGAGAGTGAGAAGCGGGACCAAAGCTCCTCCTACGGAACCGCTCGTTGCCGCTCCGCTTGCAGCCACGCCGTCCAAAGCGCCTTTGCCGAATTGTTCGGGATGTTTGCTTATTCGCTTGGCTTCGTTGTAGGCGATAAACGCCGCTATTGTCGCGCCCGCTCCGGGCACCACGCCTATTAGCGTTCCGAGAACGGAAGATTGCGCGATAGTTCTTTTGATGCTCCATATTTCTTTAAATTTCGGCATTTTGCCCGAGATTTTTTTCAGATGTCCTTTAACTTCAAGGTTGTTTTCTATCTGGAGAAATATTTCCCCGAGAGCAAACAGACCGATAAGAGCGGGGATAAAACTGAAGCCGTCGGCAAGTTCGGGAATATCAAAAGTAAATCTGAAGTAACCGGTAAAAGGGTCCATCCCGACGGTGTTCAGCAGTAATCCGATTAACGTTGCGATAAAAGCTTTTAGCCAGTTTCCCGTGGAAAGGGAAGAGGTAATCGTTAATCCGAAAATTGCGAGAGCAAAATATTCAGCCGGACCAAATGAGAGCGCCGCTTTGGCAAGGGGAACGGAGAAGAAAATTAAAACGATAGTTCCGAACAAACCACCCACGGTTGAAGCGATGACGGACGCGCCGAGCGCTTTCCCCGGTTCCCCTTTCTGCGTAAGGGGATAGCCGTCGAAGGTGGAGACGATTGCCGAAGGCGTTCCGGGCGTGTTAATCGCAATCGCCGTAATAGTTCCTCCGTAATTTGCGGCGGAATAGACGGAAACAAGTAAAATCAGCGCGTAGAGCGGTTCAAGTCCGTAGCTGAAAGGAACAAGGAGCGCGACGCCCATCGCGGGGGAAAGTCCCGGCAGAACGCCGACGAGAATTCCCATTACAACTCCGGCTAAAATAATAAGAATCGGCTCCCACCCGAGTAGCATTTTAATTCCGTCTAACAATTGTCCGAAAATGTCCATCTATAAAATTATCCTTTAAAATTCCATTAATAAAACAATGAGCCGCTCGGAAGCGGGACCTGCAAAATTATTTGTATTACATAATAAGAGAGAAGCAGAAAACCGGCCGTGGTAAGCGTAATTACAATGTAATTCCTATAGTTCATCCATAAAATTCCGGCGGGAAGGAATATTCCGGTTGCAATGTAAAAACCGATGTAATTCATCCCGAGGAAGTAAAAGGTCATTAATAATATTAATCCGAATGTTTTAATACTGTTCCTGTTTTTCTTTTCCTGTTTCTGCGGATGCTTGATTTTTTTATAAAGGAGCGCGGCGGAAAAAAGGAAAAGAAGTATTGCCCACAAACGGGGAACGGTTGCCGGACCGACGCTTCCGGATAATTTGCCGACTTCAAATCCGAGAGTTAAATAATAAACGTAAACCGAGAGAATTATCATTGCAAAAGCGATTGAATTTTCACCGTCCGCCAGTTCAGGTTTAATTTTTTTTGTCGCAAAGTAAACAATCAGAAAAAGGATTACGGGAACGTAGGGAGGAATTTGTCCGCTTTTCCCGCCGTTTGCTTTTGTTTTTAAGATGCCGGCTTTCTTTAAATAATAACGGGCTTTTTTCTGATCTTTAATCACAGTTTCGGTGAATTTTTTCTCGCCGTAAAAAACGGGAAGCGCGGAAGAATTATTTACAAAGTTAATCCAGTCGGGATCGGAAGCAATTTTTTTGAAAAGGTTTTCCAAATAATTTTTTACCTTTGGAGGCGTTCCTTTCTTGATTGCAAATCCGCGCCAGAGAACTTCCTCGATAGGGTATCCTTTCTCTTTGAATGTCGGCACGTTCGGGAAATTTTTCAGACGCTCGGCGGAAGCGACTACCGCAATCGAAAGAGTGGAGCGTCCCGCAATATCGGCGGGATTCCCGACATAAACCGCGCCCTGCTTCCCCATTAAAGCGGCAATCGCATCGCTGCCTCCTTCGTAGGGAATCCATCGCGCTTTGATGCCGAGTTTGTCCCAAACCTGAATTGCAAACAGATGATCCAATCCTCCGACAAGAGGACCGAGCCACTTCTGCTCGCCCTTTTTTGCTTTTGCGTCTTTGATTATA